>SFBL01000083.1 GCA_007095785.1 Microcystis aeruginosa Ma_SC_T_19800800_S464 | reverse complement strand
GCTGCCGTTCTCTTTCTGTGCGTTGAGCTTCCTGCTCGGCGCGTTGAGCTTCCTGCTCGGCGCGTTGAGCTTCCTGCTCGGCGCGTTGAGCTTCCTGCTCGGCGCGTTGAGCTTCCTGCTCGGCGCGTTGGGTTTCCTGTTCGGTAGGAGTCAGTATCCAATTGCCGTCTCGTCCGTACCAGCGTAGCCACAACCGCTCAATGCCTTGACAATTTCCTGCCCAAAGTCCCAATCCCAATTGTACTTCCTCTAGCCACAACTGCTGGTTTTCTAGTCTTAAAGGCTGATATTTTCCTGATTTTAAGGTAAATGCCTGCAATTGGTTGCTGTAGCGATCAAACACCACGTAGTAGGGAATGCCTAAAATTCGTTCGTAAACTTCCCACTTGGTGGGAGGTTGGTTGATTCCCCGCACGGTACGCCCTAAATCTTCTGCTTCCGTTCCAGGAGAGAGTAATTCGATGGCGATGAAGGGAACAATTTCTTCCTGCCAAATCACATAACTCAGGCGCAATTCCTCTCCTTGGTACAGCCGCGAGACTCCCAAAGCGGCAAACCAGTCCGGCCGCTTGTACCATTGGGGATGGTAAGGGTCGTAGTAGAGATTTAGATCGCTGGCGATAAATACTTGTTCGGCAGGATAGTTAGAAGGTCGAAAGGTCTGGCGCAATAATTCGGGTTGGAAGAGATGAAATTCGTCAGGCAAGCCAGGTTCCTCCGGGTTTTCGCTGGGGAGGTCGTACATGGTTGGTAACATTTCTTTGGGTGGAAGGGACGGCGTTCTCTGGTACATGGGGGGAATGTTGCTAGTTTGGTGTTTAGTTTAGCAAGATAATATGGCATTCATGTCAATTTTAGATCCCTGAACGCCGCAAGCCTTGATGCACAATAAATCGGAACAGTCGTCAATTCCTCGTTCTCCATTGGTGAAAATGCCGATTCAAAAATGAAGTACACCACCAGGGGAGTCTTACCAAAATCCGCCCAGAGGAAGTTAGAGACTTTCGGGATTAATCCCCAATTCCCTAAGTTTAGCCGCCAATCGCTCGGCTTTTTCTTCGGCTTCCGCAGCTTTCTGTTGTGCTTCCGCAGCTTTCTGTTGTGCTTCCGCAGCTTTCTGTTGTGCTTCCTCAGCCGACTCTCGCTCGGTTGGTAACAATATTCCATCTAAAGTTGCCCAGCGAATCCAGACGGTTGTTACCCCCCTGTATTTTCCCTGCCAACGAACTAAAGCTAATCCCAAACGACGACTGATTAGCCATCCTTTCTCGTTGGGTTGCCGTGGTTCATATAGGCCATCAACCAAAACAAATTCGGCAAAATCTTCAGGGTTAAAAGGATCGTACCAGAAATATTCAGGGACTCGTAACTTATCTTGATAAATCTGTTTTTTCTCGGTTTTGTCTATTTGGGTGGTACTTTCTGAGAGTAGTTCAATCACTACATCGGGGGCTTTTCCCTCCTCCCAAGTAACCCAACTTTTTCGCTCCCCTTTTGGTACTCCTAAGACGGCAAAAAAATCAGGTCCTTTGAAGTCTTGATTTTTAAGTTGTGCTGTACTGAAATAGACGAACATATTGCCACTGGCATAACCATCTTCTCGTCGGTCTAGCCAAGGGGATATAGTGTCTATTAACAGATCCATCTGCCATTTATGCCTTTGAGTTTCCATGGGTACTCCATCATCGCAGGGAAGTTCATGTTGCGTGGGTAATGCAGTTAACTGCATCGGTTGACTAAGCGTCAGAGTTTCCATATTTCTGTCCTATATTTTGGGTTTAGTTATTTAGATTTCGTAGATTTTTTGCCCTCTTTAACTGGCTATAGCAATTCTAAATGAGTCGTGAACGAGTAAGGAGCTTAATCCCATTGTTCAGCTGCTTGTTCTCAAGGGTTTAGGGGATTACTATATGTTATATCACAATTCTAGGCTAAGACTCATTGAAGTAGAAATCATCATCCAAGAGCTGCTCAATTGAAAAAGGACAGGTGATTGGATAATCATTTTCTAATGGTATGCGAACGCCAAATTTAGCTTTTTTTCCATCTCTAATTGCCAGCTTGCGAGCGTCTGGATAGACTGAGGAAACTGCTGTTGACAGATAGGGATTGAGAGATGGAGTATCTCGCAAGCTTTTTTGAACTCGCTGCCGGTGTTCGTTGATTGAATCATACCAACTGCCTGTCATAGTCTCAGGCGCATCGCCTTGTATCTTGAGCTTGAGTAAATGAGCCAACAAAACCATTAAGTTACTTTCTAAGGCTCTTTTTTCTGACTTGCCCAAGTCTTGTAATTCCTCAATTAAGTGTTCAACGTCTAGTCGTTCAAATTGACGATCTTTTAATTGTTGGATTGTCTGCTCAATCCACAAGTCAAAATCAGAATCATATAAAATAGTGGACATTTCTCGCAGTTTTATTAATGATATAAGTTGAGTAAGCCTAACACTAACAAATATTGTCCGTTTTGTCAAGTAGCGATCACCTGATATTTTTGGTTCTTCCGAACTTACACTGTAGAAAATTCCCCAAGCTCCCTCTCTGTCCAGCAATGCTCTAAAGTTGATAAATATCAATCTAACAAAAACTCAAAGCCCTATTGTACAAGCTTTAGAAGCGTAAGTTGTTGATAGTTTTGCATGACAGGTTCGGTAGAGCCATAATTTCCTTGTAATATTTATCTTCCTTAACCTTCCTTTTATTAACTGACTTCTACATCTCTTGCAGAAATATCAACTTCTATTCCCAAATTTTTAGCTATTTCCTGCACCTTAAAATCTACCATCAGTGAAATAACTATCTTGCGGCTGGATTCTTGTTGGTGTCGCTGCCGATAAAATTGTACTTTTTTATCGAAAGTGTACAGAGCTTATTTACTTATAGAGGATTGGATTTCGCCAATTATTAACAGTCCATTTTTGATTAACAAATCCAATTCTATCCGGTCTGGCCTGCCAAAGACTTTGCCTTCGTCATCCTATTCAGTAACATTAATCACCGGCACTCCGAAAGACTCTTCTAAAATTGTTTTCAGAGCATCCCAGAAAGATTCCTCCGAGTGCGGTCCCCATATCGCTCCCAAAGCACCAACACTACTGTCGTAATAGTCCCGCATTTCCCTATCTTGGAGAATTTCGGGCATTTATTGGCGGATAATCGCTTTGATTTCTTCTTGTGTCATGACTTTTCTTACAGGCAGCATCTTTAATTTTATTATATCGAAGGCGATTGCGGCTCTCAGTGCCAGATCTAGATGCCAAGTTTATCCAACATATCTTCTCTACTTTGACAACTTACCATCTCTTCTTCTCGGTCGGTGTTTTTAAAGGTTTCTTCGGTGGTTTTGTTGGGAATGTTAACAGAAAAAGTTAGCCCCTTATTCAAGGCAACCTGTTGATAAAATAAGGTGATTACTTCAGTTGTTGCCAATCCGAGTTGTTGAAAAATTTCTTCTACAATATCCCTTAATTGAGGCTCAATATTGGCTTTTATTCTTGACATTTCATTGCTCATTATAAATTGACGGAGAACAAAAAACATAGATATTCATGGTTCTTCTGGCTATTTTTGTCAATTGTTTTCGATCTAGAACGAACTAATCAATTAAGTCTTTTGCCAGATAAGGATTTAGTCTATTCATGCCACCCGATCGAACCATACCAAGTAACGAAGAACCATATTCATTTAATTGTATGCCATATACAATTTTCTGGCTTCAGTCCAGTACAGAAAGCTTAAAAAGTATATGAGAGTACGGTTTCATGAGAAATAGAACGAAACCCTATCAACCAGTATAGCAAGTTAAAGTGTCATGGGGTTTCAATCGCAGGCAGCCCCTTTACTTCTATTGTATCAAAGGCGATTGCGGCTGTGTCCAACTTTATTGATCTTTACTTTGTTCGAGCGCAAATGATGGTAGGATTAAAATCTGGAAGCTTAAACTTGAAAATGATTGAGTAAACACTTTTTTAGGATAGCGATCAATCAACTAATGATACAGCAGAGAAGTTATTTGTGTATGTTTAACGAAATCTTTCTATTTGTACGTCGTTGGTAAAGCTTTCGTAAGCTAGTTTTATGTACTCCAATATAGAACTTTCAAAAGCTTGACCGTTCAGATAATATAACTCTGCCTTTCCCTGATTATAAAGGAAAGACAACAATCTGAGAAATGCGAAAATCAGGCTAATGACAATAAAAATATTTTTTAAATCGGGAATTTTCCATTTTTTATTGAGAAGTTGGTAGTAGAAAATTCCAGAAAAACCCATCAACAATAAACCAATTCTTAAACTAAAATATCCACCAATATTACTTGTGATCAGACATAAGAAAAATAAACATACAAATATTATAGACATAAGCAAATCTCTATTTTTAGATATAGAATATTGATGATTTTTTTGTAACATGAAGCTATTGATCAAAAGAATAGTTAAGAATTCAACTGTTCTTGTAGTACCAATTCCTAATCCAGCATCTCTATTATCCGCACTCCAGTATTGGGATTTTGAATATAAAAAATCAGTTCCACTCAAGACTTTAAAAAAATTCAATAAAGCATTGTATTGAATACCGATAGCAAAAGCTGATATGATTAAAAGCAATACTAGAATTTTAAAGACTAGATTATTCGTAAATATAGAAAATAATTTGCGTATCCAATTAGTTCCTTTTATTCCCCATATAATAATGGGCAAATACATAATACTAGTAGTATGAGTAAAAAAACTTGTCGCATAAAATCCCCAGGTAGTTATCTCACTCTCTAGATTAACTAGAGCGAGTAGTACAAAAATGCTGGCAATAAATTGCCTGATTAAAAATATTTGTAGAAAGAAAGCTGGATTTGCTATTGTATAAAATAAGATCAAAGCAAAATTTTCTCTTGATAATTTAATAGCTATATAGATGGTCGCTAAATTAATAAATAAAGACCAACAGAATAAAAAAGAGTATTTAGAACCATTCGAAATGATATAAATAGGATAGCTCAATAAAGGGAGTATAAATTCAACACCTTTGCCATACGCTAATTCAAATGGGCTATATTGCCCTAAGTCTCCATACCTTGTCACATAAGCTGCAGTATCAGAAATAATGTTCTGGGATGACGTAAAAATCGCAGTTGTTACAGCAATTAATATTAAAATTGATAAGTTTAGGACACTTATTTTATTTTTCTTGCTATTCAAGTTAAAATGGATGAAAAGAAGAAGTGGAAAAATACCAATTATTGGTATTATAATCCATACAATTAAGCCGAGAAATAGTAGTACATATTTCAAGTAGCTATTATGGTAGGATAGCTTCTTGACAAGATTAAGTGTTGGAATATTAGTCATATAATAATCTAACATTTGTTTTGGATATTGTTTGAAGGAAAAATAATTGGTAGTCTCAGTCTAGAGATTTAATCTATAGTTTTTATGTACAGCAACTATATTTTGATAGGCAAATATTTCACAAAAGATAGGACAGTAGGTATCTAATGGCAAGAGATGATTCGGTAACATTCTAAAAAGTCGATATTCCTCTAATAAATCGAAGAAATCCTTAAAGAAAGTTTTGCTAAAAACGTTCATTTCATTAAACTCAAAGTGTATAATCTCAATCATACCTTTTTTAAGAGATTCCTTCAACCCCTCAAGGACACTGTATTCATTCCCCTCAACGTCAATTTTAAGCAAGTTTACTTTTTGTATATTCTGCTCAGACAAAAAGCTATCTAGATCAATAACGTCCACTAAATGTGAAACTGAATCACACTGGCGAATCTCATTGATAGCACCTCTATACAGAGAAGCATGAGATGAGCCATCTTGATTTTTATAATCATATAGTTCCAATTTCGATTTACTTTTACCGCAACCTAAATTCAAAGCCTTATACTTATTTTTAATGGCATTCTCTTGAAGTATTTTAAAAGTTTTCGGATGCGGCTCAAAGGCATAAATCATAACTCCTGAGTTAAGTTGTTTGATTAAGTTAGAATAATTGCCAACATTTGCTCCGATATCAAGTACGACTGAACCTGGTTGAAAGTTTTTTGTCAGTTTGGCAAGAAAAGAATACTCACCACTTATTTTATCATTCTTCCAATTCAAAATTCCTAGAAAATTTAGTGTCAATGAATATAGCCTGACGTTGAAGCTATAAAAAAAAGGTCTTGCTAAAATCCATACTAAAAAGTTTCTGATTGTTTTTTTCATGACATTAGTTGTTTTAATTTCAAGACTATATTAGGATTTGCTTTATTTTATTAAAATAATTTAGATTTTGCTCAAAACGAAATGGTATAAACAAAGCTTTAGTTAACATCAAGCCAGGTTTGAACATAGGAGGATAAAGTAAACAACTAATGTGAGAAGCTACTGCATAGGCTATGATAGTAGCAATCGCGGCTCCTACACCTTGGTAAGTAGGAATAAGAAGGAAATTCAACCAGACATTGACAATCGCTCCTAATGAAGTTGTCAAAAAACTAAACCGAGTGAAGTTTTCAGCCATTAACCAGTTGCTGCGAGCTACGCCCAAAAAGACGAAAGGACCAGCCCAGATGTGCCATGCTAGAATTTGACCAGCTTCAGCAAACTCCTTGCCGAGCAAAGTTGTCAACAAAGGAACTGAAGCAAAAGTCATGGGAACTGCGATCACAAGTGCTATCCAAGCCATGAGATCGTACAGTTGTTGTAGTCTAGCATAATATTCCTCTCTACTCCTCTGCTTTGCTCGAATAATTGCTGGAAAGACAGAAGAACAAACGGCCATGGGGATAAAATACCATATTTCTGAAAATCTGACCGCCGCCCCATAGTTTCCCACTGCTTGAGCATTTGCCATATTACCCAACATGACTTGGTCAATCTTCATGTAAATCGTTACCATGACACCTGATAGAATCAGCGGCCATGAATCTTGCAGCATTTGCCATCCCTTTGACCAATTGAACCGCCATCGTAACATAGATTGGTGGTACTTGAGGTAAACCCAGAGCATTCCCAGCACCTTGACAACCTGCTCTGCCAGAATTAACCAAACAAAAGCCATTAACGGCAACTTGAAGGCAATAAATGAAAGTTTGACCAGGGAACTCATAATTAACTGGACGCTTCTCAGAATAGCCAAGACTCCTGAAAGTACCTGTGATTGAAACCAAAACTCGATCGCGTCAAAAGCACTGAACATTAAGCTAAAGGAAATTATTAAGGTCATCCAGCGAACGTTAGGATCGGTCTCAAACGTCCAGATGGCTATACCAATTATAACAATTGTCAATAAACTAGCCATTAACTTTAGCACAAAAGCAGTACCCAAAATCTCTGGAGCGGCTTTTTCTTCATGGACGATATTGCGGACGACGATGGCATTCAAACCCAATTGAGCGATCGCACTAAAAAGAGCAACGAAGCTAGTGGTATAACTCAGTTTTCCGAAATTTTCTGATCCTAAGTATCTAATTACCCAAATTCCGACCAAAAAAGCCAGTATCATTGTCAGGAGTCGTTCAGCAAATAGCCAACCGACATTGCCCAGAATTTTTCGCAATCCAGGACTTAGCTTTTCCACCACTGCTCTCCACTTTGCCACCATAATATTCGATTCCTTTCGATAGCCGAAACATCCTACTCGAGAGAACTTTTAACAATTTAGCCAACAATAATTTTTTGTTCCATGATAGTCTATCAATTAGTTTGTAAATTAGTTTGTAAATTAGTTTCACAAAAGTTTAGGTTAAATTGTCGAGACGCAATCGCCGCCATTTTCCTCAAGCTTATGATTGATTTTCTGGCTTAATTTGCCGAATCAAATAGCGAACTTCTGACAGCAAAATCTCAAAACGCTTGTCTGACTCTTCCTGTCTTTGCCTCACTTCATCCATATTACGCTGTTGTTGTGCAGCAATTTGGAGTAGAGCGTTTGCCGTTAATCGTACCCCGTCCATCGAATCTCTAAGGTCTGCAACCGATCCCCTCAATTCCGAAACCGAGTCTGCTAATTCATCTAGCATCTCATCAGTCCATTGCGTCCGTCCTTCATGATTTTTTGTCATCGCTTGTTTTGATCCCTATTTAATTTTTGATAACTACTTTAATTGTACACGCAATCGCCGCCATTTTCCCCAAGCTTATGATTGATTTTCTGGCTTAATTTGCCGAATCAGATACCGTACCTCTGAGAGCAAAACCTCAAAACGCTTGTCTGACTCTTCCTGTCTTTGCCTGATTTCGGCAATTTCTGCTTGCCGAGCTTCATTTTCTCGCTGTTGTTGAGCAGCTATTTGTAACAGTGCTTGTGCAGTTATTCTTACCCCATCTACTGAGTCTCTGACTTCCGATACCGATTCTCGCAATTCCGAAACTGAGTCTGCCAATTCATCTAGCATCTCATCTGTCCATCTCGTCCGTTCCCCATCCCGTTTTGTCATGGCTTGTTTTTCTCCCTTCTCAGTTTCAATATCTGCTTAAATTGTATATAATTATAGATGCAATCGCCGCAATTTTACTCAAGCTTATGATTGATTTTCTGGCTTAATTTGCCGAATCAAATAGCGAACTTCTGACAGCAAAACCTCAAAACGCTTGTCTGACTCTTCCTGTCTTTGCCTGATTTCGGCAAGCAGAAATTGCCGAGCTTCATTTTCTCGCTGTTGCTGTGCGGCGATTTGTAACAGTGCTTGTGCTGTCAATTGTAACCCTTCTACTGAATCTTTAACTTCCGAAACTGATTCTCGCAATTCCGAAACCGATTCCCGCAATCCCGAAACTGAGTCTTTGACTCCCGAAACTGAGTCTGCCAATCCATCTAGCATCCCATCTGTCCATCTGGATTGTCCGGCCGAGCTTCTGGTCATGGCTGGCTTTTCTCCTTTGTTAATAACTGCTTACAATTTATTATCGACGCAATCGCTGGCAATTTCGCAAGATATTTCCTCTCGACGCATCACGATTGCCACCATAGCACACGATCAACTAAATTTTAGAGTTGTATCGATTATTCATTCATTCTTCAGTTCAATTCCCATAGCCTTAAGTTGCACCGCCAATCTATACTGCCCTAGCTTTTTCTCCCTCAGCCCGCCGTTCAGCTTGTTATAAGAGCAAATGAGTATTGCCATTGGTGGGATAGCACTTAACCAAGGCAGGGGACAGTTTTTGGATCGGGGCATAAATCCCCGTTACAGAAACTTTTCGCCTTAAGGCGAGGTTTTAGACCCGATTTTTTCGATAATTTGTAACCGTTCAGGAGGGATATGTCAAGCAGCGAGTGGCATTGGCTAGGTAGGGTAAACGCGCTTTAATTTGGTAATTACTGGAAAAACTATAGTTGGCATTGTAGCATGGTGTTATGATGAAGCGGTAATTAATCGAGCCAGATTGCTGCCGCAAAATCTTTTAAACCGCATCCACAGGGAAGACCATAGTTTGGCTTTTTCGGCTATGATCTTTGCATAGCAATACTTTTAAGGGTTAATGGCCTGCCAGTGAGATTCCAGTTCTCTAGCTGGTTGCGGTTTATATCCTTAAAAGTGTCCCGAAGTCAATCTCAGCTTTAGATGTCATATTCCTTACTCTATAAGGGTTTGAGGCTATTTTAAATAGATACCATGTTTGGACAAATTCCCAAATTATTCTCAAGCTATACTGGCATACTAGATGCGGTTTAATATAGTTATCCCTTGACTATTTGATTAATGATGAACAACCAACAAAACGGGGCTTTAAAAACCCAAAGTCAAGCAAATCTGCCAGTTTTTGACCAACCGGCTTTTATCCCCTCCGTGACGCAGGAAGAAGAGGAACTCAATCTGCGTCAATTGCTTTCCGTCATCAAGCATCGCTGGTGGTTAATCGCTGGCATCACCCTAGGGTTGACGAGTGCGATCGCTGCTTATACTTTCTTCAAAACCCCTATCTATCAAGGTAAATTCCTGCTGCTCATCGGTCAACCCATCGAGGAAAATAAAAGTTCTTCCAGACTGGCAGCCCAAGATATCCTACCTCAGTTGGGTGGTGAAGACATCGATTATGATACCCAAATCGCCGTTTTAACAAGTCCTCAACTCCTTAACCCCATCCTTAATAAAATAACTCCTAAGTATCCCGACTTTACCTACAGTGATTTAATTAGTAAAACTGGCAAATCTGATCTCAAAATTAGTCAATTAAAAGATACAAAGGTTTTAGAAATTTCCTATCAAGATGCAGAACCAGAAAAAATCCAGCTGGTTTTAGATAATTTAGCCCGTCATTATCTAAAGTATAGTTCTCAGGAACGAAAGACCGAAATTAATCAAGGGTTAGATTTTGTTAACGCTCAATTGCCCGTGCTGCAGGAACGAGTTAATTCTCTACAAAAACAAATGCAGCAATTCCGGCAGCAATACAATTTCCTCGATCCCGATAAAGAGGCGACTCGTTTATCACAACAGTTAAGCACTACTGAACAAGATTATCGGGCAGCCCAAGTCGCCCTTAACGAAATCAACTCTCGCTATCAGGCTTTACAGCAACAGGTGGGATTAGCCCCTGATCAAGCAATTATCGCTACTTATCTCAGTGAATCTCCCGGTTATCAAGATTTGCTCAAGCAGCTGCAGGAAGTGGAAGTAGAACTGGCCAAACAATCGGCAGTTTTTGCCAAGGATAGCCCAATAATCGCTACCCTAGAGGAAAAACGCGCTAATTTACTGCCCCTACTGCAAAACGAAGCCCAGAGAACCCTAGGAGAAAAACTGCCCCAGACAGTGGGTAATTCCCCGGCTTTGGTATCACGGAGCGCTCTGCGGGTACAATTAACCCAACAATTGGTAGAAGCCGCTAACAGTCGCCAAACCCTAGAAATTAAGGTAGAATCCCTTGCCCAAGCTCTCGAACAACAGAAAGCCTCGGTCAAAAATCTGGCGGTTTTAGCTCGTCGCTATACGGATTTGCAGCGAGAATTGGAAATTGCCACCACCAGCCTTAACCGTTTTCTGGAGCAACAGCAAAAATTACAGCTACAGGTGGCACAACAAGTGGTGCCTTGGCAACTAATTTCCCCACCGGAAGTAGAGGAAGACTTCGTTTCTCCTAAACCCGTGCGAAATCTAGCTTTAGGGGTTATCGGTGGCCTTTTATTAGGACTGGGGGCAGCCTTTTTAGCTGAAAGATTAGACCCCGTTCACCACAGTGCAGATGAAATAAAAGAAGATACCAAACTACCCCTTTTGGGCGCAATTCCCTGGCAAAAAGACCTCGGCACGATCGAAAAAGTGATCACCGCCGCTCTACCCCAGTTAACAGTCGGCGATCGCAAAATTACTATCCCTAATACTACTGGGAAATCAGCCAACGAAAACCCCTCCTACTATAATTTCTCCCCCTTCTCGGAAGCTTTCCGCACTCTTAACACCAATATTCGCCTCCTCGGTTCCGATTCCCCCCGCAAGTCCCTCGTGGTTAGTTCTGTATCACCGGAAGATGGTAAAACCACCATATCAATGAATATCGCTAAGGCCGCCGCTAGTATGGGACAAAGAGTCTTACTGGTGGATGCCGACCTGCGACGACCCCAGATTCACCATCGACTTAATCTCGATAACGACCACGGCCTTAGTAATGTCCTCGCCGAGGGTCTCGATTGGAACGAAGCAATTCAACCTCTACTCCGCTACGAGAATTTATCGATTCTTACCGCTGGTCCCATTCCTCCAGATCCAACCCGTTTGCTTTCTTCCCAGAGAATGCAGGAGATGATCTCGCAATTACAGCAAGACCAGGTTTTCGATCTAATTATCTACGATCTACCACCGGTCGCCCCTTTTGCCGATGCCAAAATTCTCGCCGCCATGGCCACCGGACTGATTCTCGTCACCAAACTGGGCAAAACCGATCGCTTTGTGCTGAAAAATCTGCTCGAAGATCTGAGATTATCCCAGATTTCCGTGTTAGGTTTAGTGGCTAATAATGTTAGTCGGAAAGACCACAATTATCGTTACTATGGCCATTACTACGGGAAAAGATAATTAAATCCCATCTTGCTTACTATTTATCGGTTAAGTAGGTAGGTGTTAAAAATTGTCGGATACCCCCCTTATCAAGCTGTCCTTTAGTCACATCTTTCCTTGTTGACACCCTTACTGACAAAGAAAAAACTGAAATCAAGTCAGGATAAGGGTTGGAGTGCTTACTGAAAAAATTGTTAAGAAAGATCCCTATAAGGGATAGCTTATCAAGGGGGGATTAAGGGGGGATCAGAGGCAAAATCTATCTTCTATTTAATTATAACCACTTACTTATCAACTTTTAATTGATGTTAAATGCGGGTTTTAATTTGGTATCGCAATGATCTACGGGTTCACGATCACGAGGCAATTTATCGCGCTATTCAAGAACAATTCGAGATAATTCCCTTCTATTGTTTTGATGAGCGTCAATTTGGTCTTACTTCCTACGGGTTTCCCAAAACTGGCAAGTTCCGGGCTAAATTTTTATTAGAAAGCGTAGCAAATTTACGACAATCTCTGGAAAGTTTAGGCGGTAATTTAATTATCCGACGAGGAAAACCCGAAGAAATTATCCCGCAATTAGTTCAAGAATTAAAGATAGCCAGGGTTTATTATCATCAAGAGGTAACAGCAGAGGAATTAGCGGTAGAAAAAGCTGTAAATAAGGCTTTATCCAGGGTTCCTGTGCAGATAAAAACTTTTTGGACAGCCACTTTATATCATCCTGATGATTTACCTTTTACTCTTAATCAACTGCCAGAATTATTTACTAATTTTCGTAAACAAGTAGAACGTCATTGGCAAATAAGAACAACTTATCCCAGTCCGAAAAAGTTGACAAAATTACCTAAAATAGATTGGGGAAATCTTCCTAGTTTAAACGATTTAGGCTTAACAGAACCAATTTTAGACCGGGGAGGTGTTTTGTCGTTTCAAGGGGGTGAAATGGCAGGAAAATCACGGGTTAAAGAATATATTTGGGATAGTGATTCCTTAAAAACCTATAAGGAAACCCGCAATGAAATGTTAGGGACTAATTATTCCTCAAAATTCTCAGCTTGGTTAAGTTTTGGCTGTCTTTCCCCCCGTTATATCTATGAGGAAGTACAAAAATATGAGCAAACAAGAATAAAAAATGACTCTACCTATTGGCTGATTTTTGAATTATTATGGCGAGATTTTTTCCGATTTATTTGCAGTAAACACGGGAATAAAATTTTCTATAAATCTGGTTTGCAAGAACTTTATTTACCTTGGCTAGAAGATTGGGAAAGATTTAATCTCTGGTGTGAGGGAAAAACTGGTTATCCCCTTGTAGATGCTAATATGAGAGAATTAGCCGCTACAGGATTTATGTCAAATCGTGGCCGGCAAAATGTCGCTAGTTTTCTGTCCAAAAATCTCGGTATTGATTGGTGTATGGGAGCAGAATGGTTCGAGTCATTATTAGTTGATTACGATGTCTGTAGTAATTGGGGCAATTGGAATTACACTGCTGGTGTCGGCAATGATGCACGAGTATTTCGTTATTTTAATATCCCTAAACAGTCGAAAGATTATGATCCCAAAGGTGATTATTTACGTCACTGGTTGCCCGAATTAGCCCTAATAAAAGGCGATAAAATTCACGAACCTTATAAATTATCTCCAGAGGAACAAAGGCTTTACGGTGTGATTTTAGGGGTTAATTATCCTCGTCCCATTGTCGATTTTTTTCAATCGATCAAACACAACGAAAAAATTTATCTTCAGCATTTCAGTGAACAGTAATCAGTGAACAGTGATCAGCAATAAGTAATCAGTGTATTTATACCTAATATTATCTCAATAATAAAATTCTTTCTAGACAAGAAACTTACCAAAATAAAAATGATTTTAATGTCCCCAGATTTTTTCAGTTAAATTGAATTAGCAACGATAGATATATATTTGGATTGTCGAACTATTTATTAGTACATAACATAAAAGCAAGCTGTGATTGGGTTATAGGCTCTTCTAGGTTCTGTGTGATAAGTTTAACTTACATAGGATTGATCGATCTTTGTGTCCTTTGTGTCTTCGTGGTTCGTTCCACCCCCTCGCTAGGATGAATGTATCTTAGAATACATTTTACCCACCAAATCCAAGAGATCCGGTTATAATTTTTGCAGATGTCTAATCAACTGAAAACTCACATCTGATAACTGATCAGTGATCAGTGATCACTGATCACTGATCACTGATTAAGACATTTCTAACATTCTTTGAATCGGCAACAGTGCCTTAAGTCTTAAATCTTCAGAAATAGTAATTTCTGGAGTTTTATCTCGCATACAGAGATACAATTTTTCGAGAGTGTTCAGTCTCATGTAGGGACACTCATTACAAGCACAGTTATTCAAGCCTGGTGCGGGTATAAATAGTTTTTCTGGGGCGGATTTTTGCATCTGGTGAATAATCCCCGGTTCTGTGGCGACAATAAAGGTTTTTTCAGAACTTTTCAGGGAATAATTTAATAGTGCCGTCGTGGAACCAATATAATCAGCATGGCGTAAAACCGATAGTTCACACTCAGGATGGGCGATAATTTTTGCTTCTGGATGGGCAACTTTTAATTCTATTATCTTGCGTTCGGAAAAAGTTTCATGGACAATACAACTACCCTGCCAGAGGACTAAATCTCTACCAGTTTGCTGACTGACGTAACGTCCCAAATTGCGATCAGGAGCGAAGATAATCGGTTGATGGACAGGAATTTGATTGACTATTTTGACTGCATTGGAACTGGTGCAGATAATATCACTCATGGCCTTAATTTCTGCACTGCAATTAATATAGGAAATCACAATATGATCGGGATATTGGGCTTTAAAACGAGCAAAATCTTCAGGATGACAACTATCAGCTAAAGAACATCCTGCATCTAAATCCGGCAGCAATACCAACTTATCTGGGTTTAAGATTTTAGCTGTTTCTGCCATGAAGTGAACCCCCGCAAATACGATCACGTCTGCTGGCGTTTGGGCAGCCTGCTGGGATAAACCTAGAGAATCACCAATATAATCAGCTATATCCTGTATGTCAGAATTTTGATAGTAGTGAGCCAGAATAACAGCGTTTAATTCCTGTTTAAGCTCTTTAATGGCTGTAAATAGGTCATCAGGTAAGCTCGATCGATTGGCGGGTTGAACAGTGGTGAACACGGTGGCACTTATGGTTATTTTTACCAAATACTAAACAAGTCCCTATATCATAGCAAATTTTTTTAAAGGGGAGTGGGGAAATGGGGAAGTGGGGGGCAACTTTGATTTATTATCCTGAATTCTGTCTCCTAACCCCTAACCCCTAACCCCTAACCCCTAACCCCTAATCCCTAACCCCCATCCCCTATCAATGCTAGGATAAAGGCTTGAGTAGAGAACGATCGAGCCAAAGCCATGTCATCGACAGAAGTAAAAACCCCACCCCCAGACAGTCCTGAATTCCTCGATGAGTTACCCGGAGAAGTGGAAATGTCCTTATTTGACCACTTGGAGGAGTTGCGGCGGCGGATTTTTTATAGTTTAATTGCCGTGGCTGTAGGTGCGGTGGGATGTTTTATCTTCGTTAAACCCCTAGTACAAGTGCTGGAAGTTCCCGCCCAAGGGGTAAAATTTTTGCAGTTAGCTCCGGGAGAATTTTTTTTCGTCTCCCTAAAAGTAGCTGGATATAGCGGCATACTGGTGGCTAGTCCGGTCATTCTCTTGCAAATTATCCTCTTTGTGCTGCCGGGGTTAACCCGTCGCGAACGGCGTTTAATTGTCCCGGTGGTGTTAGGATCGAGTGTTTTATTTTTTGCCGGTTTATTTTTTGCCTATATTGCCCTGATTCCCGCCGCTTTAAACTTTTTTGTCAATTATGGGGCGGAAGTGGTCGAACAAGCTTGGTCGATCGAGCGCTATTTTGAATTTGTCTTACTTTTGCTGTTTAGTACCGGCATCGCCTTTCAAATTCCCGTTATTCAATTGATTTTGAGCTTTTTAGGCATTATTTCCTCCCAAACGATGTTATCGGGTTGGCGTTTCGTGGTTTTGGGTGCGGTGATTTTAGGCGCGATTTTAACCCCTTCCACAGATCCTCTCACCCAATCCCTGTTAGCAGGGGCGGTCTTGGGTCTATACTTTGGGGGCATTGGGGTGGTGAAATTAACGGGACGTTAGCAGTTTTTTGATAAAATTTGACGGCTGAAAACTAATTAAGCCAGAAAGCTAGAGATTGATTCTAGATTGAGTAACAAAGTGAAATATTTTTTCTTAACGGCAGGTTGGACAATAGGACGGGTGTGGGAATTTGGCGGTTTGTGGGATCATGCGAGTAGTTGGCGACGACCACCACAGATAGAGCGATTAAACATCGGTATTTTAGAAGGAGAACAGGTTTTATGGCTTTATAAGGTGGAAGAAGCCGTGATTATGGTGGAAGTTGCCCCCAAGAGTGCAGAAATTGCCGATACTGTCCCCACCATCGGGCAAGTGGTGCTAAAACGCTTGATTAGTGCCGAAAAAGTCCTCGAAATCCTGCAAAATGCCGAAGAACTACTGAGGAAGTAATCAGTGATCAGTTATCAGTGATCAGTTATCAGTGATCAGTTATCAGTCATAATTCCCCATCTCCCCACACCCCACACCCTAAACCCTACACCCCACACCCCGCTCCCTTATTTGGAATATTCTGGCGGAAGATCGATCGCAAAGACTTGAAATCTGTTCTAACAATAGTTACACTTCTTTAGAATAGATACACTTTTCAAGGGATAATGTAGGTCGGCTAACTCTTGCACTTAACAGTCGAGATTGTTGGGCTTATATTTTGACCCTGAATATAAAAAGCGTCTAAGTGGACACTAAATTGTCAATAGGAGGAGCGTAGTCAATGGGACTACCTTGGTATCGAGTACACACAGTCGTTCTCAACGACCCGGGCCGTTTAATTTCCGTTCACCTGATGCACACCGCACTGGTAGCGGGTTGGGCTGGCTCCATGGCCCTCTATGAGCTTGCTATTTTCGACCCCAGTGACCCCGTATTAAACCCGATGTGGCGGCAAGGAATGTTCGTGCTGCCCTTCATGGCCCGTTTAGGTGTCACCGGTTCTTGGGGTGGCTGGAGCGTCACTGGTGAAACTGGTGTTGACCCCGGTTTCTGGTCTTTTGAAGGCGTTGCCGCCGCTCATATCGTCTTATCCGGTCTGCTATTCCTAGCGGCGGTTTGGCACTGGGTTTTCTGGGATTTAGAATTATTCGTCGATCCCCGCACGGGCGAATCTGCCCTCGATTTGCCGAAAATGTTCGGTATTCACCTGTTCTTATCTGGTTTACTTTGCTTTGGTTTCGGTGCTTTCCATCAAACAGGCCTTTGGGGTCCCGGGATGTGGGTTTCCGATGCCTACGGTTTAACCGGTCATGTGCAGCCCGTAGCTCCCGAATGGGGACCTGCTGGTTTTAACCCCTTTAACCCCGGAGGTGTGGTAGCTCACCACATTGCTGCGGGTATCGTCGGGATTATCGCTGGTTTATTCCATTTAACCGTTCGTCCCCCCGAAAGACTCTATAAAGCCCTGAGAATGGGTAATATCGAAACGGTGCTTTCTAGCAGTATCGCCGCTGTTTTCTTTGCCGCTTTCGTCGTGGCTGGAACCATGTGGTACGGTAATGCTACCACGCCGATCGAACTCTTTGGCCCGACCCGTTACCAATGGGATAAGGGCTATTTCCAAGAAGAAATTGAGCGTCGTGTGGAGGCCAGCATCGCCAATGGGGCCACCATCGCCGAAGCTTACCAAGCAATCCCCGAAAAACTGGCTTTCTATGATTATGTCGGTAATAGCCCCGCTAAAGGTGGTTTATTCCGTACTGGTGCCATGGATAGCGGTGACGGTATCGCTAAATCTTGGTTAGGACACCCTGTGTTCAAAGATGGCGAAGGTCGCGTCCTTAGCGTGCGTCGGATGCCTAACTTCTTTGAAACTTTCCCCGTTGTCCTTACCGACTCGGAAGGTATCGTTCGCGCTGATATTCCTTTCCGTCGTGCGGAATCGAAACTGAGTATCGAACAAAGTGGTGTTACCGTTTCTTTCTACGGTGGCGCTCTCGATGGTCAGGTCTTCAGCGATCCTGCTGATGTGAAGAAATTTGCCCGTAAAGCGCAACTCGGTGAAGCTTTCGAGTTTGACACCGAAACCCTGAAGTCTGACGGGGTATTCCGCACTTCTCCGAGAGGTTGGTTTACTTTCGGTCATGCTGTCTTTGCTTTACTATTCTTCTTCGGTCACATCTGGCACGGTTCTCGTACCATCTACCGCGACGTATTCGCCGGGGTCGATCCAGATCTGGAAGAACAAGTGGAATTCGGTTTATTCCAAAAATTGGGTGATCTTAGCACTCGTAAACAAGAAGTTTAGTTTTAGCTAAATCATCCATATAACTAAAGGAGTCAAGTCTTTGACTCCTTTTTTTGTTAATCACACTATTAAAAACGGATTTATCCTAAATCAGCAGAAAACGGGTTTCTCGGAGAAACCCGTTTTCTGTGCGTTACTCAACGGATTTGGTATTAGTATAAAGTTCGATCGAGCTTTACTTTAAACCGAATAGTGAAAAAACCGCTAGTTATTTCTATAACTAACGGTTTTTTGCCGGGGGAAATTACCCGTATATGGAATTACATAGAGGAACCTAAACCGGCGTAAGCTCCGTAGAAGAAAAGACCAACCACGGCGATAACGCCTAGACCGGCGATGGTGGCGACTAACCACAAAGGAATACGACCTTCTGCGAACATGAATAACACCTCCTAATTGCGATGACAATAAATCGGGACTAATTAGTTAAAGAAATAGCTGGAAAATAAAATTCCCAAGACAGCAACTAGGAGTAAACCTAGGTAAAGAGAAGTACGATTTAACTCGACGGCTTGGCGATTGGGATTAGGTGTTCTTTCCATAATTGTTCTCCTAGCGTTGAATAAACTGCATTGCCGCAATTGCACCGATAAAGAAGACAGTGGGGACCGCTAAGGTATGAACTGCCAACCAGCGAACGGTGAAAATGGGGTAAGAAATGGGTTGATTGGGATTACCACTAGCCATTGTTTTTATCCTTAATTAAAGTAAACTACTGATTAAACTGCTCGATTTGATTTTTGGCCTCAAAGCGATCATTAATGATCGGTAATTCTTGACGCTCTTGAGTGTAATACTCATCGGGACGGGGAGTGCCAAAAACATCGTAAGCTAAACCGGTACTCACGAATAACCAACCTGCGATAAACAGCATGGGGATGGTGATGCTATGGATAATCCAGTAACGAATACTGGTAACGATATCGCCAAAAGGACGTTCGCCGGTACTACCTGACATGGACGGTTCTCCTCGGAATGATAGGACTTGAAAAATTCAATCTCTATAATAGAGACTTTGTTGACCCTGAGACAAGTTTTAGGCCGGTTCGCTCGGGGGATTATATTTCAGTAAAACCCCATTTTGTCCCAAGACAAAACCCTTGTCGGAATTGATAAAAACAATTCGATAGAGATTGGAGGGGACACTTTCCACGGCGCGATCTTTTTGCCAAGATTGGCCGTTGTCATCACTGACCAAGAGATTGCCGCTACCACCAGCGACCCAAATTTCTTCGGGGGTGCGGTAGTTGAGGTCCAAAAGTCCCCAACTGGTGGAAAACTCTGGGAATACCTTATCTTCCCACGTATCGAGATCATTGGGGCTAGTAAATTGTAGTTGACCACCCCGGGCCAGGGCCCATAGTTCCCCATTTTCACCATAACCGACTTTTTGTAAGCGGCGGGAGGAAAGACGATTGTGGGGTTGCCATTCTGTTGACCCCGGTTCCCAGGTGGAATAAAAGTTCCCGCGTGCGGAAACGGCCACGTATTTACCATCATGGGAACGAACAATTGTCCGGGCCACACCCACAGCACCTTCCACTAAAGCTTGCCAAGTTTTACCCCCGTCTTTGGTGCGGTAGATAGCGCCTAAATCCGTGACCATTTCGGCGGTTTTGTCGTTCAGGGCGATAATTCCGTAGGGAGAACCGGGTAATTTTTCACTTAAGGGGATACGGGTCCAGCTGCTGCCCCCGTCTTCGCTATGGAGAAGAATCGAGGGTTTACCGACAATCCAACCCTCTTGGTTGTGGAAACTGACGGCACTAAAGCTAACTTTTTCGTCGCCAAGGTTGAGGACTTTTTGCTGCCAACTGTCCCCCCCATCGCTGGTTTCAAAGAGGGTAGATTTGGTTCCCACTAACCAACCGTGCTGTAGGTCGTCGGTAAAGGCGATATCGGCAAAAGTGGAGTCGGTGTCGAGGGTGAGGATTTGCCAAGGACTATTGCTCAGGGATGGCACATTACTACAGCTAAAGCAGAAAAAGGCTACAGCTAGAACTATTACGAATTGTTTCAGTTTTCTCATCAATGGTTCAGAGGTATTGGTCAAGGAATCGGGACGGATTAAGGTTTGTACCCGATGGGTTACAGGGTCATAAGAGCCGTTAGATTTAAAGATAATGAGTGCTTGAGTTAGTTTAAACCATATAAACTAATAAAGAAAACAAATCCTAGCGCTAAAGCCCCGAAAATCAAAATATTTTTTTGCGCGGGAGTGAGACGGTTGACTCCAAAACCATAGCTAAGATTTTCTTGGAATCCCGAAGGAGCATCTTTAGCTCCGATGTTGATAAATTGGGAACGACGCACACCACACACAGGACAGCGCCACGTTTCTGGCAATTCCTCGAAGGGTGTTCCAGCGGGAGTGTTGGTTTTACTATCTCCCTTGCTGGGGTCGTAAACGTAGCCGCAGGAGCGACATTCGTAGTTGGCAGGGGCCTGGTCGGCTAGGGTTAGTTCTGGTGGGCGATCGCTCATAACTAAGATTAAAGGAATTTTCAACACTCTGTTACAAATTATCCTTGAAAATTGACCTCTCTCACGGGCAAGCCCCAACAGAATAGCCAGTTTTCAAGTCTTAAAAGGATTAGCGAGGCAGCATATCGGCTTTAAAAAAAGCAAGATTAATCTATTAGGGCTTAAATGTCTATTAAAACTTTATTAAGTTTATATTTGGGCTATTTACCCTGATTTTGGTACTCAAATTTATTCCGAGAAATTGAGAAATTTCAGGCAGGGAAGAAATTAGGGGTCTGATTTCTCACCTCTAACCGATTATTCTTGACCGAATTGACTAAATCCCTAGCTTAATTTCTTCTTAGAGGCGAGAGTGAAGCTAAATTACTTGTCTCCATATTGAATAAATTTAATCACTTTTAGCGATCGCTTTTATATTTTGGCATAAATGGGCTGCTCCCTCGCCGTTCCCGAAAACGAAAACTTCGCAGCTCACCATTAAGATAACTGCTATCAACCTTATATTATAGGTATATCATCAACCTTAACTAAAAAGAGAGTAAAAATTATGTTCAACCAGCTTGAGTGGAATCCTGCCTACTCAATTGAAACCCTAGAACCAAATACGGTATTTTTTCTATCTGAGCGAGAATCAATCTGTTTTCAAGAGCCGCTTTATTATCGTTTGGTAAGATTAATCGATGGTCAACGTAATCTTGATGAAATTATTGATATTCTTCAGTTAGAATTTTTACAAAATCAAGAAATTAATCCCAATAATCCTAACTTCTTTGTAGTTATTATTAATTATAGTCTGGCAATTCAAAAGGCGATTTTTCAGTTATATCAACGAGGTTTTTTGTTAGAAAAAAAAGAATTATTGCCGTCTAATTTAGCAATTTTATGCCATCATCTTCAGGTTTCTCTATCCCAAGCTTTTGAACGATTACAATCTCTGAAGGTTACGGTTAAAAGCCTAGGCTCAATTCCCCAGCAAGATTTGATCAATATTTTGAATTCCTTGCAAGTTCAAGTCGCAGATGAAGGGGATTTAACCATTATTTTAACCGATAATTATCTTCATCCTGATTTAGATAGTATTAATCAACAAGCTTTAGTCTCGCAAAAGCCTTGGTTATTAGTTAATCCCCTGGGAAACCTAGCCTGGATTGGTCCCTTATTTTATCCCGATAAAACTGGTTGTTGGCATTGTTTGGCTCAACGATTACGAGATAATCGTCCCGTGGAGGAATTTATCATTAGACAGAGAGAAAATAAGATTTCTTTAATTTCTCCTTTAGGGTTTTCTTCAGCGACAATGCAGACAGTTTTAAATATGACGGCTATGGAGGTTTTTAAGTGGATTATTCAAGGTAAAAATCAACGTTTAGAAGGAATACTAATGACTTATGATACTTTAAATTTACAATTTCAAGAGCATATTTTAGTTAAACGTCCGAACTGTCCTAGTTGTGGATATTCTCTAAATAAAACACCTTTACCTGTGGTTTTGGGACATAGAAAAAAGGCTTTTACCAGTGATGGGGGACATCGTTTTTGTTCTCCTGAAGAAACCTTAAGAACCTATCAACATCTTATCAGTCCTATTACGGGAATTGTGCGAGAATTAAATAAGATACAAGGGAATGCTTTAGTTCATACTTATGTAGCGAAACATCATTTTCGTAGCGTCTTTGATGATTTAGCCAGTTTACGGCAAAATATTGGAGGTAGAAGTGCGGGAAAAGGCCGTACAGATAGTCAAGCAAAAGCAAGTGGATTTTGTGAAGCTATTGAGCGCTATTCGGGGGTTTTTCAAGGGAATGAAATCAGAGAAAAAGCCAGCTATCAAGCGTTAGGAGATAAAGCTATTCATCCGAATAATTGTATGAATTTTAGTGAAAAACAATATCAACATCGAGAAGAATGGAATGCGAAGAATCAAGGATGGTTTCAAAAAGTCCCTGAACCTTTTGATGAAACTAGAATCATTGATTGGACTCCTGTATGGTCTTTAACTGCTCAAGATTTTAAGTATTTACCGACAGGATATTGTTATTATGGTTATTCTCAATCTGAACCCTTAGATTGTTGGGCAGATTCTAATGGCTGCGCCGCAGGAAATACGATAGAAGAAGCAATTTTACAAGGGTTTATGGAGTTAGTGGAACGAGATTGTGTGGCTTTATGGTGGTATAATCAATTAGTTAAACCTTCCGTTAATTTAGAGAGCTTTAATGAGCCATATTTTGAGCAATTAAAGCAATATTATGAGTGGTTAAATCGGGAGCTATGGGTGTTAGATATTACCAGTGATTTGAATATCCCTTGTTTTGCTGCTATTAGTCCCAGAAAAGAGCGGGAAGTGGAAGATATTTTATTAGGATATGGGGCGCATTTTGACCCGAAAATTGCCATTAGTCGAGCGTTAACGGAGGTTAATCAAATCTTACCCAATGTGTTATCTTTTAAGGAAGATGGGACAACGATTTATAATCCTTCTGCGGATCCTTTGGCGGTTAAATGGTGGCAAACGGCAAGGTTAAGCAATCAATCTTATTTAGTTACCGATAGTAAAATAATACCGAAAAAAAGTAATGATTATTTACAATTAGCCAGTGATGATTTATTAGAAGATGTTAAATTGTGTCAGCGAATTGTTGAGTCAAAGGGGATGGAAATGTTAGTATTAGATCAGACTCGTCCTGATATTGGTTTAAGGGTAGCTAAAGTCATTGTCCCCGGAATGCGTCATATGTGGAAGCGTTTAGGTGCGGGAAGATTGTATGATGTTCCTGTTAGCATGGGATGGTTAAAAGAAGCTTTAACGGAAGATGAATTAAATCCTTTTCCCATGTGGATGTAAACTTTTAGGGTTATTATAGTGTTGGGTTTCGTTGCCTCAATCCAACCTAGACTCGTCTCTTTATTCTTAGCTAGTACCGCACAAAGCTTTTGGAGGTCATTGCGGGTTGTCCCTTGATTGTACAGCCAATAACGAATACAAGAATTACGCACAAACTGAGAAGTTCTGATATAGCGGTTCTCGCATCTGTGCGGCACACTTAAACCTTTGCTGATTAAGCTGTTCAGGATCGGTAATGTACCTCTTGTGAATCAGAAACGCTATAGTTTCATCGAGTTTCTGATATTGCTCTGGTGTTCCGTTTTTTAGCTTCGCTTCTACGACTAGGATCTAACAATTCTCGACCCTTGGCTAGGTTAAGTATAACAGAGTTCGCCGTTTACCCAGAGATGGTGTTGATATTCTGGTCGGATTTCATACCCCGCAAAGGTGAGTATCTTGTCGAAAAATGTAGCGGGGGCATTCATCCGACATTTTAGGTAAGGCTCATCGTACTGGATGCCATTTCAGGCAAGGAAAAGACACCCCCTAGTAACTCCCTAGCTGAAGTCCTTAAGGGAAAAGTGGGTATCATTGAAGGAGCTTCCCCAGATCTTTCTACCCAAACAGGAGAGAAATTTGCTGAGTTAATACAGGAAAAACAGCTAAAAAGAGAGGAATTATCTTGATTTTGTGCGATGCTTCTGCGCTTATTGCCTTACTGAGTCGAAATGACAATAACCATCAACGCTGTAAGGTGTGTCACTAAAGTAACACACCTTAAATCAAATATTGTTGGGTTTCGTTGCCTCAACCCAAGCTACCAGATCGGCGATCGCTTATCACAAAAATTGCTATCATAGAAACTATTGATATTAGGGGTAATCATAATGACACAGTTAACTGAGGAACGAAAACAAGAGATTATTACTGAAGTTTTAGCAGCGAGAGCAAACCGTGAACAATTTCTCTTAGAGATGAAACAACGGCAACAAGTAGGGTTAAAAATTGCTCAAAAATGTGCTAGTCTCCTTAAAGATAAGTATGGAGTCACGAAAGTTGTTTTATTTGGTTCATTGTTAAATTATGAAGAAATAACTCCCCATTCTGATCTGGATTTAGCGGTTTGGGATTTACCAGAGAAAGATTATTTTAAAGCGATCACAGAATTAGATAATGGACAGGATTTTGAGGTGGATTTAGTAGAAGTTCAAAAGGCTCATCCTTATATTTTAGAGGCAATTGCTCAGGGGATTGAACTATGAATAATTTACTAATTCAAGATAGAATTAATCAAGAAATCAAGAAAATTCTTCAAGCTTTGCAACAGTTAGAGATATTTTTAAGAATCAATCGGATGTCATGTATCAAAACGCATTAATTAATTCTATTGCGCTTAATTTGCATGGAGTTTATACTGGAATCGAGCGTATTTTTGAGGTTATTGCTAAAAAAATTGATCAAAGATTTCCAACGGGGGATAAATGGCATCGAGATTTATTAGATCAAATGTCTGTTGATATACCTAATGTGAGAAAAGCAGTTATCATGGAAGAAACAAGGCTCATTTTGGATGAGTTAAGGCGGTTTCGTCATCTGGTGAGAAGTGCTTATTCTTGCCAATTAGATGAGGAAAAGGTTTTAATCATCGCCCATCAAATTGTTAATTCTTATCAAACCATAATCAATGAAATTCAATTGTTTTGTAATAATTTAAGCAAGGGAAAAACTTAATTAAAGATAACCCAATTTACAAGATCACCTTCGGTGCGCTTTCAGCGAGTGGCGTACTGCTATGCAGTGCCGTAGGCATCGCACTGAATCTAAGTAAAGAGGACTTACGCAGGTACGCTACCCGTAGGGGCAATTCATGAATTGTCCCTACGGTTAGACAAGATTTATAGTGCTATTGGGTAAGTCCTAACACCTTAAATCAAATATTGTTGGGTTTTGTTGCCTCAACCCAACCTACCAGATCGGCATACTGCTACGCAGTGCCGTAGGCATCGCACTATTATTGAGGAATTAATTTAATTAAACTTCTTAAGGTCGCATTAACGGATTCCGAATTAGGAAAATATTTTTTAACATCAGGATCAAGAATAATTACATCATTTTGCGCTGGAAAATGTTCAACCGTTTTTGTTCCATCTTCATGATGAATAGTAACGCTATGACCTTCCCGATACTGTTGGTAATATTTTCCGCGAACAGGATTTTTAAGTTGACTTAAATCATATTCTTCTCGCAAGTCATCTTCTAATTCATCTTGGATTTTCTCGTTCATAATATCTCCTTTCTTTGGGTGTAACTAATCTTGCACTAATTAAACGAATTTTATGATCACGATCCGTATAAGAAACAAATAGAAATTTACTTTTATCTGATAAACCTATTATAAGATAGCGATTCTCTCCTGTAGAATGGTCAGGATCATCGAAATTTACAGCTAAGGGATCATCAAATACGGTGGATGCTTCTTCAAAAGAAATGTTATGTTTTCTTTGATTTATTTTTGCTTTCTGTTTATCCCATTCAAATGCTAGTTCCAAATCATTGCCACTTTGCCAACTGAAATATCCCGCATTGTAGCATATCCTGAGGGCGGAATAACAATTTTTCCTGTGCGATCGCGTCTTGCCAAAGTTTGATTAATAGAGAGATATATAAGCGATCGTACTGATAGATAAAAGGTATGTCACTGAAGTAACACACCTTAAATAGTGTTGGGTTTCGTTGCCTCAACCCAACCTACCAGATCAGCGATCGCACTTTAGGTAAAAAATCAATCACGACAAATGAGTAAATCTTAAGCGAATGGATAGGTGATACCCACTGCCACAAGATTACACAAAGACTGCGTTATGTCAGTTCCACCAGGTGTATAACCTGGAGCCTTGGGCTTCAAGGTAACTGTAATCGTAGTTTCAGTCTGATTACTGTAGCTATAGCTGTAGGTAGAACTTTGGCTGACTCCTCCCAATGGAATGCCTAGAAAGCTAATCGTAGCACTGGCATATTGTTCAAAATATTTTCTTACTTCCGTACTGTTGCACTGCTCAAACACAAGACTAAGTTCAAGGAATTGGCTCAACACCAGAGTATTTATGTAGCCAAAATCACCACCTTCTTCCAAGTGGAAGCTTGGTACCCCTCCATCGAAGACGAAGCCTGTTACGTCAGTATTGCGACCATTTTTTATTGCTTCCTTCACTGGATCGACATAAAGCCATCCTTGTTGGGTAGTAATATTATAAAGCATTGGTGTGACGGTCATTATTGGCTGTAGAGTCGGATTGTTAACAGTTAATTTTATAGTGAATCTTGATCCAGCAAAATCGTTGTTAAAAATGCTAGTTTTTGCTCCACCGCTTAACCCAATTGAGAAAAAGTCTAAGATTGGAATGGAAATTCCACCTCCTACCGACGCTTCAAAGGTCAATGTTGAACTACTGCTTTTAGTAACTATTGCACTATATGTCAGTCCTTGGGTAGGATAAGCCCCCAACTCATTTGTTAGGGTCATTGGATCTTGAGGTTGAAATATCATACCAGGGATCATCTTGTCGCTACCACTCAGTTTAAGACCACCATTAGCTTGGCTAGGGTGCTGAACATTGTTACGAACTCCACTAAGGATCTGAGTCGCATTGGCTTGTTTGGCAGTGATGCCACCTGCCGCACCTTGGGCATTGTAAACTTGTTTTATCAGATCCCGCATCTGTGCAGGAACCGAAAGTGGAATGCCACTAAAAATCTGATCAAAATCATTCATATGTTGATATGGGTAGCTTGAATCAGCTTTCAGTTTTTCCTGAAAAGATGGGTTAAGCCAAGTTGTTTGCATTGTACCCGTCATCTGTATGAGAGCTATGTTTGTGTCATTCATATCAAGCTTGGGGACGAGGATTGATGGCTCACTAGAGCTATTGGGTTTGGGTCCAAAGGTATCTACCCAAGCATTCCAGATCGGACGCAGGGCGGTGATGCTACCTGCAACCTTGGCTAAAAGTGTCTGCATTGTCGCTTGGTCTAACTGGGAAAGCTGATATCTCAGGCTCAAATATATTTGATTATACCCATTTATAAAAGATGAACTTAATAGGGCTGCCTGATTCACACCATATTGGCTACCAACACCCTTTACCCTTGGTGAAAGAATATTGTTATATAAATCAGCATTAATTTGGCTAGTGGTTGGTGATTGGAAATAGAATGAAACCTGGCTGTTGGCTGTGCCAGTTAACAATGTCAATTTTCCAGGGTTAGGTATTTGTTTGATGATATTCGCCATATAATCAGCGAAAATTTGAGAACTTGGATCAGCCATAACTGATTCTAATGCTACGAGATTTGTTGTTTTAAGGGTGTCGTGTATCATCTGTTTTCTTGTAGTAAGTAATATGGGATTTGGAATTCTATTGATAATCAATCAGATATTCCAATTTTGATCTAAACCCTCAAGACACTCCCAAAAACCCATTTCTGAATTTTTCGAGTTAGCCATAATTCTTTTGAGCAAAATGTCTTGTCTTTGGGGTTAAAAGTGATTGCTTTCATCACCTTTGATACCAGAATAAGTTTTATTTGGGGTAATGGCAATCTATAAATCTAATACTTTTCTAATAGGTTTTTTGGTACAGAATATTAACTTTTATATTAGATTTATATTAGATTTATATTAGATTTATATTAGATTTAAAGGGTCACTTTATGGTATAATGCCCTAACCCTTGAAGTAGAACAGATGAATTAATCAGACAGATTTAAGAGATTAAACCCGATTTACCTTAACTAGAATGAGTAAAACCCTTTTATATGCTGATTTGTTGCGATTTCAGGGATTTATTGCTGGATTTATTCAAGGAAAGCCTAAAAAACGCCCGCTTTTCCCAGAAAATCAAGAGATGCGATCGCCTTCAAAGATGAAACCAGATGCTATTTAGTCGTAATCTCCAAAAATATCCCACTCTCTCAGATGTAGCATCTTTAAAGTATGGATGTTAGATCAGTTAGGCAAAAACTCTACAGATGGTGTTACTACAAACCTTGTACCCCTACAGATAGGGTATTTTTTTGAGCGGGTCTAATTTTTCCTGTAATATTAGATTTATATTAACTTTAAAGGGTCACTTTATGGTATAGTTGGGTACTTTTTAAGTAGAACTAATGAATTAATCGGGCGGCTAAAATCCTCAAAACCCTTTTAAACTCTGACTTATAGCGGTTTCAGGGGATGAAAAGAAGCAAAAAAGCGATCGCTATTCCTCAGAACAACACAGCGATCGCCTAACTTGTAACTATCACAAGCAACATTATTGGAGGGCTGATAATTCTTCCCGAAGAATACGGCGTAAATCGGACTGAGTGAGCGATCGCTCCTTAGGAGATTGGATATATTGTTTTAAAACCTCATTAATTAGGGTTTGATAGCCCATTCCTGCGGTTTCAGCCTGTTCTCGAAAATAAGCTAGAATCTCATCATCTAGATAAATGGTAATGCGTGTTTTTCCCTGAGAGGAAATGAGTGCCCCCCGTTTTCCTTTAGAAAAATCATATTCCTTTCTCATAAGTTTTTCTCTCTTGTTTTGTAACACGACGAGCAGAAATCAAGCGAATGACTTCACCCCGCAAAGTATCACACGGATCGCCTTACCTTCCCACTTAGAGGAATATTCAGGGGGAATGACAACTGTGCCATGATGAAGAATCATTTTAAATTCAATCGCTTCCATTCGTTAAGTTTAATAAAGTGTTGTATCAAGTTTAACCCAATCAATCCATGCAGTTTTAGGGGATGAAAAAAAAGCCTAAAAAAAGGGACCGCTTTTTCCCAATCAAATATAATTTAGGTAGAAAATTGCCTAAAAACCTCTATGCTCAACGGGTACAAAATTATTGATGCTGATTCCCACGTCATTGAACCCCCCGCAATGTGGGGCCAATACCTAGACCCTAAATTTAGGGAATTTGCCCCTTCTGCTGACATGAAAATCAAAGGAGAACCGATTAGTCAAAAAATCTCCCCACAAGTCCAAGCAGAAGGGAATAAGCAGATGATGCAAGCTCATCCCCACGCTTATCTCAATCGCTATAACCCAGAGTCCCATGTTCAATCTATGACACAAATGGGCATAGATGTGGCTTTTATTTATCCTAATTACGGACTGTGGTTATTTGCCATTGATAGCCTACCTGCTGAAGTGATGGGGGCTTTTGTCCGTGCTTACAATACATGGTTATATGAAGAATTTTGTAGCTATGACCCCGCTAGACTGAAAGGAGTCGCTGCAGTCAATCAACATGATCCCGAAGATATGGTCAAAGAGCTACACCGCAGCGCAAACTTGGGCTGGAAGGCGGTTTTTTTGCGTCCTAACCCCGTTAAAGGCAGAATTTTGAGCGATCCGGCATACGAACCCTTTTGGGCGGCCTGCGAGGATTTGGACATGGCTGTAGGAATTCATGAGGGACATTGGAGTCGTTTACCCACCACCGGCGCCGATCGATTTCACACCCGTTTTGCCCTTCATGCTTGTTCTCACCCCATGGAGCAGATGATGGCACTGTTAGCCTTAATTGAAGGGGGGGTTTTAGAACGTCATCGGAGGCTGAGGGTGGCGTTTCTAGAGTCAGGGTGTGGTTGGCTTCCCTATTGGTTATGGAAGCTTGACGAAGAATACAAAAGTTTATAGTATGATGTAAAGAATCAGATTAAATTGAACTTAATCCAAGTATTTTCCCTATCAATCTCAGATTATTAAGATATTATGACTGAAAACCCCAATAATTATAGTTCTAACTTACCTTCTGGTTGTCCCTTGATCCCAGAATCAATCATGACTGCGAATAGATGTGAACACACGGAGCTTAACTTAGAGATTGAAGGGCAATTACCAGAAGACTTGCAGGGTCATTTTTTTATGGTCGCACCAGTAGGAACGGTTGATTCTGGGGGTACCCCTTTTCCCGATGGCGACTCATTGTTGAATGGCGACGGTATGATTTACCGACTCGATTTTGATTGCCCCGGTGAAGCAAAGATAACAACACGATTAGCTAAGCCCCCTGATTATTATGCAGACAAGGCAACCTTCTTGAAAAGCCAATACCAAAAGTATAGATTTCGCAATCATGGAATTGTCCGCTTTTCTTACGCACTTGGATTTCGTAATGAGCTAAATACAGCTTTTCTAGTTATGCCATCAGGAAAGGAAGATGTCCTAGATCGTTTATTAGTGACCTATGATGGAGGCCGTCCCTACGAATTAGATACAGAAACCCTTGAAGTTGTTACACCTGTTGGCTGGAATCAAGAGTGGCAGTCCGAAATGAACAAACCACAATTTCCTTTCAAGACGATTTTGAGTACCGCCCATCCTGCTTTTGATAGTAATACGGGTGAAATGTTTACTGTAAATTATGGCAGAGCTATTATAAATCTGCTAAAGAGGCTCCCTTTTGCCATTGAATTAGATGAACTCCCCAAAGACATTTACCAATTAATGAGGGCAGTCATTGGTTTTTCTAATGCTAATATGTTGCGAAATATTTTTCAGTTGAATATTATGTGGGCTCAAGGTATTTTGCAACAGGCCATAAATGTAATTAAATATTTGCTAGGGGAAGATATTGAGAATTTTGTCTATCTGCTTCGCTGGGATGGGACAGGAAACTTAGAGCGTTGGAAGTTAAGACTTCCCGATGGTTCACCAGTAAAAATTGAACAAACCATCCATCAAATTGGAGTCAGCAAAGATTATGTGATTTTAATGGACACAGCTTTTATTGTCGGTTTAGAGCAGTTAATAAACAATCCAATACCAGAGAATAAACAACTCGAAGAATTAATCAGAAACTTACTCGAAAGCCCGAATCGACCGGATTCATATATTTATATTGTACGTCGTGGGGATCTCATCTCAGGACAGTACCCGATTGATTCTGACAAGGAAGTGACTGTCATCGCTAAAAAACTCGTCATTCCTTTACCAGCCGCTCACTTTTTGGTTGATTACGAAAATCCTGATGGAAAAATTACCCTTCATGTTGCTCACATTGCTTCTTGGGATGTGGCTGAGTGGATTCGTAAATATGACTTATCGGCTTACCCACCCTATCATCCAATCGCCAAGCGGGTTTATTCTATGGAACCCAGTGAGATGGATATTAGCCGTTTGGGACGCTATGTAATTGATGGAAACCGAGGAGAAGTCATTCAATCAAATGTTATCTACTCATCTCCCTATACTTGGGGAACGGGTTTATACGCTTACCGAGATCGATTATCATCAGGAAGGCAACCCAAACGACTTGATGATATTTATTGGATTTCCTTTGGACTTTGGCAGGAAACGATGACAAAGTTTCTCTATGATTTATATAAAGATGCCCCCTACCGAGCAGTGCCTTTGGAGGATTTACTAAATTTAGCAAAACAAGGCGTTCCATCTTCCCTGTTTCGATTACATACCCCAGATGATTCCCTGAAGATTGCCGATTCTTATCAGTTTCCTAGGGGATATATTGGTGGTTCTCCTCAGTTCATTCCTCGCCATACAAGCGAAGAAAATTCTACAGAGGGTTACATCATTTGTAGCGTTTTTACCCCTCGTAGTAGCGAATTTTGGATTTTTGATGGGGGGGATCTGGCCAAAGGTCCTTTGACTAAGCTAAGACATCAGGATCTAAATTTTGGTTATAGTTTGCACACGGCTTGGCTTCCTACAATTGGTCGCCGTCAAGTGAGTTACAATATCCCTGTCAAATCGGATTTTCAGCAGTTGGTAAAGGACAGTTCCCCCGATATTCAAAAACTTTTTGAAGATGAAATATATCCCTTCTTTCCATCAGATAATGGACATTTAGTGTAGGAGATAAAGATTCGATGCTCGCTCTTCCTAACTATGAGATTAATCACAAGATTTACGAAGGGGTTAAAAGCGTCGTTTATCGCGGTAAATCTTGTCAGAAAGAACAGCCCGTAATCATCAAAGTTCTCAAAGCTGAATATCCCTCCATAGAAGAGATCGTCTGTTGGAGACAGGAGCATGAAATTATTCAAAATTTAAACTATGATGGGGTAGTTAAATCCTATGGTTTGGTTAACTATCGTCATGTTTTTGCCCTAATTCTCGAAGATTTTGGTGGTCAATCTTTAGCTGAATTTTTAACAGCCCAACACCTTTCTATTTCTCAGTTTTTAACCATTGCTATCTCTTTGGCAGACATCTTAATTAAGATTCACCAAGTTCCCATTATTCATAAAGATATTAAACCCAGTAATATCCTCATCAACCGAGAAACAAAACAGGTTAAACTGACTGATTTTAGCATTGCTTCTAACCTAACATTTGAGCAGCAAACTATTACCAATCCTCGTTTTTTACAAGGAACACTGGCTTATATGTCCCCAGAACAAACGGGACGAATGAATCGCAGGATTGACCATCGCAGTGATTTTTATTCTTTGGGAGTGACCTTTTATGAAATGCTCACAGGAATGTTGCCCTTTAGGTCTCAGGATTTGATGGAGTTAGTTCATTGTCATATTGCAAAACAACCTCCTCCTTTAGAACAATTCTCAGTTCCGCCGATGATTTCTAACATTGTTAGAAAACTAATGGCAAAAAATGCAGAAGAGCGTTATCAAAGTGCTGCTGGACTCAAATTTGATTTGGAAACTTGTTTATGTCAACTAGAAAAGCAGAGCCGGCTTAAGATTTTTGCTTTGGGAAAACGGGATTATCCCAATCAATTGCTGATTCCTCAAAAACTATATGGAAGAAGTCAAGAAATAGTCAGATTACTAGAAGCATTCAAACGAGTAGCAAACCCAAAAGTAGCAGGAGTAGAAAAAGTTGAATCTGCCATCGAAATAATGTTAGTCTCTGGTTATTCAGGAATTGGTAAGACATCCATTGTTAATGAAGTTCAAAAAGCAATTGTTGAAGCGAGAGGATATTTTATTAGGGGAAAATTTGAGCAGTTAAAACGCAATATTCCTTATCTGGCTCTGATTCAAGCATTGCAAGAATTGATTCGCCAGTTATTAACCGAAAATCAGGAGGAAATTGAAGGTTGGAAAGACCATATTATCAGGGCTATTACGCCAAATGCTCAAATTATTATCGATGTCATTCCTGAAGTTGAATTAATCATTGGTAAACAGCCAGAAGTTCCTCAATTAAACTCTCTAGAAGCTGAAAATCGTTTTAATCAAGTTTTTAAAGAGTTCATCAAGGTTTTTTGTACTCCTAATCATCCTTTGGTAATTTTTCTTGATGATTTACAATGGATAGATTCGGCATCCCTAAAATTATTGCAACTTATAATGACCGATAAAAGAAGCAAATATTTGTTTTTTATTGGTGCTTATCGAGATAACGAGGTTAGTTCAACTCATCCCTTAACCTTGATGCTAGAGAAACTAAAAACTACCCATTTACTGATCAATCATCTTGAAATTCAACCCTTATCTTATGACAGTGTTCGACAATTAATTGAGGAAACTTTTAACGGTAAGGTTAATAGGGATGAGCTTAAAGATTTAGCCGAATTAATTTTTTATAAAACCCAAGGCAATCCTTTCTTTATCTCTCAGTTTCTTAAAACTTTATACAGTGAAAACTTAATAACCTATCAAGTCAATATAGATCGTTGGATTTGGTCTAGTGAGGCTATACAATCTGTCGGTATTACTGATTATAATGTTGTGGAATTAATTGCCAGAAATATTAGTAAACTTCCTGAAAAAACGCAACAACTAATCAAATTAGCTGCTTGTATTGGCAACTCTTTTAGTTTAGATTTATTGGCATTTGTTCAACAAAAATCTATCTCCGCTACAGCGAAAGAATTAGCGATAGCTCTTCAACAAGGATTTATTTTACCTCAGTCAGAAGACTATCAACTTCCTTTATTGTTTGATCAGATAGAATACCAAAAGTTAAATTTAGAAAATGTAGAGATTAAATATAAATTTTTACACGATAGAGTACAGCAAGCAGCCTATTCACTTATTCCTGAATCAGAACGAAAAGCAACTCACTTGCAAATTGGTCAATTTCTCCTCAAAAAGACAACTCCTCAAGCTCAAGAAAACAAATTATTTGACATAGTTAATCAACTCAATTTTGGGATTGATTTATTAAAGGATACCTCAGATAAAGAACAGTTGTGTCAATTAAATTTAAGGGCGGGAAAGAAAGCTAAATCGGCTAATGCTTACCAAGCTTCAGTCAATTATTTACATTTTGCTTGTCAGCTTTTATTATTAGATAGTTGGCAAAAGCAATATGAGCTTACCTTTAATATCTATCTTGAATTAGCAGAAGCTCACTATCTGAATACTAATCTAGAAACGGCTGATAATCTGTGTGATTTTGCTTTACTGCACGTCCGAAGTCCTTTAGAACAAGTTAAATTTTACGAAATAAAGATTAAAATAAACTTGGCTAAGGGCGCAATATACCTAGCTTTAAATAACGGACAAAAAGCTTTAGAAATTTTGGGCATATCTTTAGTGGAATCACCACCACAAGCGTTAGACATTGAAAAATTAGCCAGATTAGGAGTGATGAAAGAACCTAATAAGTTGATGGCAATGAAGATTTTTAGTCTTATTTATGGTCCTGCTTGTTTTGCCGAAAGTTCTATAGCATTACCAATTCTCTATACTGAGATTACCCTATCCCAGCGGTATGGTAATTCACCCCCAGTCGTTTATGCTTATGCTGTTTATGGAATTATTGTCTCTTGGCTCATGTTAGATATTGATTTAGCTTATCAACTTGGACAGTTATCTTTACGGGTTTTAGAGAAATTAAATGCCAAGGATTTTTGGGCGAAAGCTTATGTCTCAATTTCCATTAATATAACCTATAAAAAACATCATATTAAACAAACGCTTGAAACCCTTAAGAAATCTATGCAAAAGGCTCTGGAAGTTGGCGATCTTGAATTTGCTTGCCATGCGGCCAATTTCTACTGCGATCATTTATTATTTGTAGGGAATAACTTAGAATTCGTTCACAATCAGCAAAAACAATATATTGATTTTATTGTTCAATATCAGCAAGAACATCCCTTAAATTTAACAAAGATATGCGCCCAATTTGTCGAAATTTTAGTAAATGAATCAGTCGTTAAAAACTTAACGGGTACTATGCTCGACGAGGAAAAGTCTTTAACGCAGTTACTCCAAGTTAACAATCGAATTTCTGTCTTTAATATTTATTTTTATAAAGCTTGGCTTTGTTACTTGTTTAAAGATTATCCTCAAGCAATAGAAAACAGTAAGATCGCCCTTGAATATTCAGGTTTTGTGAAATCAGAAATTATTTTTACAGAACATAATTTTTATTATTCTTTGGCATTACTAGCTCAATATCGATCCCTTGGTCAAAAAAATCAAAAACAATATCTTAAGCAAGTCCAAGAAAATCAGAAATTGATGAAATGTTGGCAGGATCATGCCCCGATGAATTTTGAGCATAAATACAATTTAATACAGGCAGAAATAGCTCGTGTTTTGAGAAAACCTTTGACAGCAATGAAATATTATGATAGTGCTATAGCAGGAGCAAAGAAATATGAATTTATCCATGAAGAGGCTTTAGCTTATGAACGTGCCTCTGAATTTTATTTTACTTTAGGTAGAGAAGAAATCGGTAAACTATATCTCAGAAATGCTTATCATTGTTATACGCGTTGGGGTGCAAAGGCCAAAGTTAAACAATTAGAAGAAGAATACCCTAAATATTTATTAGGCATCAGCAATCAAAACAAATCTAAGGGATTAAGTACCACTATCTCTACCACTGGAAATGATGGAGAAGTTCTTGATTTAAGCACAATTATCAAAGCCTCGCAAGCGATTTCTGGAGAAATCAAGCTAGAAAATCTTCTGCAAAATTTAATGAAAATTGTCATTGAAAATGCAGGAGCGCAAACAGGTTATCTGATTTTAGAAAAGGAAGAAAATTGGGTTATTGAAGCTCAAGGCACAATTGATCAAGAAACTATTAATATCCTAGAGTCAATTCCCATAGAATCTATCGACCATGATAACTCAATTCCTCTTTTACCCACTAAAATTATTTATTATGTCGCTCGGACAAAAGAAACTATCGTTTTAAATGATGCCACTTCTGAAGGTCAATTTACCAATGATTATTATATTGTGGCTAAAAAAACTAAATCCATTCTTTGTATTCCTTTACTAAATCAAGGTCAAATAAAAGGAATTATTTATTTAGAAAACAATCTAACCACAGGTGCATTTACTGATGAAAGAGTAGAACTATTAAATATTCTAGCGGCTCAAGCTGCTATTTCTATTGATAACTCAAGACTCTATCAAACCTTAGAACAAAGAGTGCAAGAACGCACTAAAGAACTCACAAATACTTTAGAGGTACTGAAAGCAACTCAAGCAGAACTTATCTTTGAAAATGACCTGCTTAAAAGTGCTGAACAACCTAGTAATTTTGTCTATCAAGTAGGTGGAAGTTTACCGATGGATGCACCGAATTATGTGGTTCGACAAGCTGATCGCAATCTTTATAAAGCTCTCAAACAAGGTCTATTTTGCTATGTTTTAAATGCACGTCAAATGGGAAAATCTAGCTTAATGGTACGGATGATGAGCCAATTACAAAAGGAGGGAATTAAATGTGCAGTAATTGACTTAACTCGCCTAGGAACAGACAATATTACCCCCGAACAATGGTATAAAGGATTAGCCGTTGATCTGCTCCGCAGTTTTGGATTAATCAAACAATTGAAACCTTTTAAAGCTTGGTGGAGTGAACAATTAGACCTGCCTCCTGTACAACGATTAGGAGAATTTATGGAAGAGTTTCTTCTAGTTAATGACGATTTTGATCATCGGCAATCTGGAAAATCGACTGTTATATTTATTGATGAAATTGATAGCATTCTAGGGTTAAATTTTGAAGTTTCTGACTTTTTTGCTTTAATTCGTTCTTTTTATAACCAGAGAGCGATTCAACCTCAATTTCAAGAGCTAACTTTTGCCTTTTTTGGTGCTACCACACCTTCAGCTTTAATTACTGACCCCCAGAAAACACCTTTTAATATTGGTAACGCTATTGAATTGGCAAGTTTTAAAGAACACGAAGCCCAACCTTTATTATATGGGTTAACAGAAAAAGTCAGTAATCTTCAGACCATGCTCAAACAAGTCTTAAGCTGGACGGGAGGGCAACCTTTCTTAACTCAAAAACTCTGTCAACTGATGCGGGATAGTGAGCAACTAATCCCCTCTAATCAAGAAGAACAATGGTTGGCCAACTTAGTAGCAGAAAAAATTATTCAAGATTGGGAGATGCAGGATCAACCCGAACATTTAAAAACTATTCAAGATCGCCTTCTTCAAAGTCCAAACCGAACCCAATTATTAACCTTGTATCGACAAATTCTCCATCAAGAAGCAATACAGATTGATAACAATCCCTATTTACCTGAGTTATTTTTATCTGGATTAGTGGTAAAACGCCATGGGAAAATGGACGTTCATAATCGGATTTATCAGACGATATTTAATAATGATTGGCTTGAGCGATCGCTATCTTAAACTGAACCAGTATATTGACTTCCAAAGTATTTTTGATATAGTTGACAACTGACAATTGCTTGATTTTCTCTCAGTTTAATTAAACCCATACTATTAAGTTTATAAGCAATAATTGGATTAACTATCATTGGTTGATTCCCTTGACAAATCTGTTGAAAAACATCGGCAAGTTCGGGTTGTTTTTGTAAAGTGACCCAGTGCAGCTGTAAATGAGAGGAATAAATCCCCGTTGATGTAATTGCTGATTTGATTAAATCTGGCATCGTGATTTGCTCTTGGCTAAGATGATAAATTGCTAAATGAATTAAGGCAGGATGTCCCCCCACTAAGTCGATCAATTGTTGAATTTCGTTGGTTGCTAATTCATTTAATTGATATTTTTTTGCCAATTCTGCCACTTGTTCTTGATCAAAACCCTGTAACTCTATGGGTAATCCCACATTAAAAGGAGACTGTTCTAATCGCAGAGAAACATAAGATTCTGTGGATTGAACAATAATTAAACGTAATTTCTGCCACAGGGGAGATCGCTTAGATTCTTCATAACAAGCTCGGATTAAAGGGAAAAAATCTTCCGCTACTTTCGGATGTTCAAAGACTCGATGCACTCCATCTAAAGCCAATACCAGTGGCTGTTTTATTTCTCGTAAAATATACTCTTCAAAATAAATTGTCCAACTCATTTTAATTCCTATATCTTCATCCCAATAATCATCTAATTTGGCTTCTAAATTCAACTGCCGAGCGCAATTACGGCAAATCCAGCGTAAGAACTTGTTAAAATTTGCTATAATGTCTTGGTCTGCTTGTTGTAAATCTAACCTAACAACTCGATAACCGAATTGTTGTTGACAAGCCTCTAAAATTGTTAATAATAAAGACGTTTTTCCCCATTTTTTGGGTGCTTTAATGCGTACTAACGCCCCAGATTGAACGATTTCCTCGATAATTTTTGCTTCAAGTTTTGTTCGTTTTAGATAATAATAAGAATTATAGGGAACAGGAGCATCGGGGTATTCTGGACGCTCATTCTGGGGATATTCATTACCGCAATACTGAAGCGATATGGAGTTGGTAAAATGAGATTGTAGTCTAGATAAAAAATTTTTCTTATTGATCGGAGAACCGATCAGTTGCGAGAGTCTATCATAGAGTTCTGGGGCAACTACATTGGCAAGATAGCTGCTACTATAACCGTTTTCTTGGGCAATTTCTTGATAGGTTTTTTTCTGCCAAAGTCCTCGCAACAATAATTGTTCTGTGTCATTGAGACAGCGATTCTCAAGCTTGAGCAGTTGCCGATTAAGAATCTCTTGGATTTCCTCGAATTTCATTATTTTTGTCTAAGGTAAGAAGATTTGAGGGAATAGATTATTTGATTTTCCAGTTCTGTTGCAGCCAGAAATCTTGAATCTTGACATAACAGCACCGATTCAAACTGGAATTGGTATATTTGACAAACAAGCTGACGAGAACTGGCAACCGACAAAATTGTGCGACGGCAACACCGAGAGGGATTAATTTCCCCTCTTGCTAGGAAATTATAGCATTTCTTGTCAAGGTCAATTACACGGCAGCAATTATCTCTTGATGATTTCTATTAAAAACCCTAAGTCTTCAGCGTCTAACTCCTCGATAATCCTATTAAGAATTAATTCGGAAAAATCCTCACAGGAGTTGGCTACACAGGGTTTTAGCAATCAGATGTACTGCATTTAAACTGCCTCTTGGCAATTTTAGTACAGTGGCTGCTCCCAATCTTGCCAACAACGGTTAACAGTTACTGTTCATCCTTCAATACACTTGCTCCCAGAGCTTCTAGGGTTTCTTGCAGTATTTCAGCGCGAGAGAAATTACCCTGATCTTTCAATAATTGTAGGCCTTTTTGCCAAATCTCGATCGCCTCATTATAACTACCGAAAACTATATAAGCAACCCCTAGATTTTGGTAAATAGTGGGATTATCCTGGTTTAACTTGAGAGCTTTTTTATAAGCTTTAATCGATTCTGGTAGCCGGTGCAGTTGTTTGAGAACCAGTCCTAAATTATAGTAACCATCGGCATAGCTAGGATCAATTTCTACGGTTTTCTCAAAGATAGATAAGGCAGCTTCGTATTTTTCTGCTTCGTACAATAACCCACCGAAATTATTATAAGCACCCAGTTTTAATTTATCTAAAATTGGCTGCTTAATCGCTTTAACAAAATGATCGCCTGATTGCTTAAATTCCTCCACTGAATAATAATAATTAGCGAGATGATAATATAACTCGTATAAAATATGTGGATTAGAGCCATGGCATTTTAAACCGTGTTTGAGCAGCTTAAAACCCTCTTTATCCCTGCCAATCTTCAGATATAACCCTCCCAATTTACTACACACATAGGGATCGTGAGGATGTTGCTGATAAAAACCCTCCATCGCTTTTCTTGCCCGTTCAAACTTATCTAAGCTGGCTATTTTATCGACGGTGTAACCGTAGTGAAAGATAGCAATTTCTGGCAGTTCAACTATTTTCCAATCAGGTTCTTTTTTTAATAAGATGGCCACATTATCATCAATAATTGAGTGATAGGGACGGGTAAAAGTTACCTGAGGATGTCGGCGAAATAGCCGCGAAATTAGAGAATAAGGTGATTGTATGGCTCCGATTTCATGGCGGATTAAATTAATAACTAAATTTTCCTCTTTTTCCATGGCCCGACGCATTTTTGGTACGATAGCGGCATTTAATTCCTCATCGGCATCAAGAACTAAAATCCAATCACCAGTAACATATTTTAAAGCCTCATTTCTGGCATCGGAAAAATTACCCTGCCAATCGTAGCTAGGAACTATAGCACCGTAACTTTTAGCAATAGCAATCGTATCATCGGTCGAACCCGTATCCATAACGATCATCTCATCCACCACCCCTTTAACGCTATCCAAACAGCGCCGGAGATTTTCGGCTTCATTTTTGACAATCATGCAGAGACTAAGTTTAGGCATAACTTTACTCACTCTAGCGGTCAATCTTGAGGGATAGCGGCCAATCAATAACTCACCGATTACCGCTCACCGATTATCGATCATCTTCCGAGTCTACCTTAAACCGTTCTACCGAAGACAGCAGCTCCAGGGAGATACTCACCAATTTTTGCAGAGAACCGGCCACCCGTTGGGATTCTTGGGAAGTTTCCTGAGCGGTTAACTCCACCGACTGCATAACTTGGGCGACATTGAGGGAATTTTCCCGTTGTTTAACCGTATCGGCGGTAATCGATCGCACCAGCGTATCGATGCGGTTAGAAACTTGGATAATATCTTCTAGGGACTTCTTCGCCTGTTCCGAGCGCTCGGTGACATCGATAACCTGTTGAATCCCTTCCTCCATCGCCATCATTACCGAACCCGTTTCCGATTGAATCTGTAAAACGATCTGTTCAATTTCCTTAAGAGATTTAGCGGCTCTATCGGCCAACTGACGCACCTCATCGGCCACAACCGCAAAACCGCGGCCCGCATCTCCTGCTCGCGCCGCTTGAATCGAGGCATTAAGAGCCAATAAATTAGTCCGCGAGGCAATCTGAGAGACTACCGCAACAATTTTCGAGATTTCCTGGGAAGCTTCCGCCAAACGCTTGACTTTTCGCGCTGTTTCTGATACTGTCTCGCGGATTTGTAGAATTCCTGCCACGGTTCTTTCCACGGAATCGCCCCCCTTCAGGGCAGTAATCGAGGAAGTGCGGGCGACTTCTTCGGCTTCCCTAGCGTTTTCTGCCACCCGTTGAATTGAGTCGGTCATCATCTGTACCGAATTAAGGGTGACGGCCAATTCCTCCGCCATCCGCAGGGCATCGCTAGACTGATTGCGGGCGAAAGATTCACTATTGGTACTGCCTTGATTCACCTGTTTTGCCGCTTTTTTCACCTGTCGGACAATTTCGCGCAGGTTTTGGATCGTCAAATTAAAAGCATCGGCCACCGCCCCTAACACATCGGCACTTACCTCCGCTTCCACGGTTAGATCCCCCCGAGCCGCTCCTTCCACATCATCGAGCAGTCGAATCACTTGCCTTTGTAGGTTTTCCCGTTCCCGTTCCGTTTCGGCGGCGCGGCGTTGGGCTTCCGTGGTGGTAGTTAGCACCACCCGGGCCATCTGATTGAACCGATTGGCCAGTTGACCGAACTCATCTTCTGAGTAGATCGTTGCTTGAGCGTTAAAATCACCTTCCGAGAGATGCTCGAATTGGCTTTGCAGATCGTTGAGACTGCGCTTAATCTGACTAATTAGCAACTGTAGGCCTAGCCAAGTCACCGCCAAGGTTCCCAGTCCGGTTAATAACATCGTGGTTAGTACCGGTTGACTGAAGGGGGAAAGACTGGCTGATGCTGACGGTTTCGGGGCTGGTTTCGGGGCAACCTTTTCGGTTTTTGCCTGGCTATTCGGGGCTGGTTTGGCAGCTAAGAGCGTAGAAAGCCAAGAGGTGGTACTAACGGCAAAAATTATGATTACAGGGGTAATACCCGCTAAAGCCGCTAGGATTAGTTGTTTTTTGCCTAAAGAAGCATTGACAAAAAAGGCTAATTTGCCCAGATTGACTTCCACCACTGGCTTGAGCAAGCGCTCGGAAGCATGGGCAAGATGACTATCTCTTTTGTCATTGGCGATTTTTAGACGAGAAGGATTAAAACTAGGCTCTCCCACACCAAAACTGGCATTAAGGCGCGTACTGGGTTCGAGGACAAAACCAGCACTTAAAGCTTCCTCTCCCGAACGGGTAAATAGCTCCGATTCCCCCAGTCTTTGGGTCCTATCCGTCAGAGCCGGTCGGGAAAAACCATCTAAATCCTCATCATTGAGTTCTGGTTCCCTAAAATCTCCGGTGTCTTCCTCCTCGTATCTTTTTTGAGTGACTCTGCCCTGATTAAGGCCGGTTTTTGCCGCTTGTCGCTGGGTCGATTCTGGGTCGATGGCAAAAGTGCTTTCTTTTAGGGTATCGGTATAGGATAACTCCTGATCTCTACCGGTGAGGGGATTTCCCCCTAGGTCAGAGGAAACCATAAAAGTGGCTTCTCCCGTTGACCCTAACTCACCGTCCCACTCTTCTTGCAGCGAGTCAATCTCCGCCGCTTCTAAAAAGGGGAAAGGGGGTTCCCCCTCCCTAGAATCGCCAGACCACTGGGAACCATGAGAGCCTGAACTGGACAGGGTAAGGGAACTAAAGCCAGTTTCCTCCGATTCCTCAAAATCATCGTCATAGGAATGGACTTTACTTACCGTAGGCTCGCCGGGATCCTCCTCATGGAAAAGACTACTATTCCAATCCATTCCTTTATTTTGCCCATCAGGTTCAGCCCCTTGCGACTTCCCGAACCGAGAATGGTTAAAACCTTGACCTGGATCGAAAGCTGCCTCGCTGTAGGCAATGCTTTCCGTAGCAGCGATTGTAAAATCTCCCTCCTCGGCTTCAAAACCCAATTGCCGAATCTGATCGAGACCTCGTCTGGCATAATCGACTAGATCGGAGCGATTGGGGGAATTTTTAGCCAATTGCAGCACTTTTTCGTAACGTTCCTCGGCCAAGCTGTATTGTTGTAGTCCTAGATGAATGTGGCCCTGTAAAAGCATGACATTGGCATCCTCCGGATACTTGCTGATCATCTCTTTGACAATGACGGCGGCATCCTCAAGGTTGCCCTGGCAATAGGCGGTGTTAGCCTTTCCATAGAGTTTCGCGTATTCTGTCCCTGACGGCATTTGCCCCTCCCCTAGTAAAGTTAAAGTGGTGAAGTAGTTAGTAGCTTAAAGAAAGAATTGCTATAAATCTTATTCTGCTATTTTTTTTCAGGTTTTAAGCTGCCCAACGGGCAGAACGGATTATGGCCAGATAATCGAGTAGTCTTAAGGTTTTTTTGGATTCTTGGCTCAGAATCCACTCTCCCTGCACATAGGGGGCGATCGGATCGGGAATACTGGCGGCACTACCTAGTTGATCTGGGTCGAGCCATTCCATATCTCCCAAACGTTCCACCGCTAAACCGAGGATCGTTTCCTCTTCTTTGATCGCAATTATGGGAATTTCGGCTCGATCGGTGTTTAAGGGGCTGCTATCCCCCAAAAATTGACCGAGATCCGCCACCCAGATCACTTGACCCCGGAGATTGATCGTGCCGAGGAGCAAGGGTGAAGCATTGGGAATGGGGGTAATGCGATCGAGTGGTTGCTGCATTACCTCGCCAATGCCCACGGCACTAAGGGCAAGCTCGTCCTGAGAGGGTAGATAAAATCGCAAGTACAGTTCACCGACGGGAGTTTGTAATTCCTGATTGTCGGGGGCGATATTTTGAGCGTTACCAGTAAAAAAATCAGCGTTGTTAAGCATTAGTTTCGTTCTCTTGCAACTAATATTTCGGGCGGCGTTTTTAGCTGTCTTGACCTATGCCATAGCTAGACTGTCCCCAGAAAGGGCGATTTTATCGGCGCAACAGTTGTTTAATGGTATAAATGAACTCAATCGGTTCAAAGGGTTTGACAATGTAGGCATCGGCTCCGATTTTCATGCCCCAATAGCGATCAAAGACTTCCCCTTTCGAGGAACAGATGACCACCGGGATATTTTTGGTTTTTGCATCCGACTTGAGACGACGACACACCTCATAACCATTCATGCGGGGCATGACGATATCGAGGACGACGAGATCGGGATTGCCTCTCTGGATATATTCGAGGGCTTCTACCCCATCCGTGGCGATCGTGACCTTAATGCCGCTATTACGGAGTAGATCACAGATCAGTTCCCGTTGAGTTTGGCTGTCTTCTACTAGCAATATTTCGCTCATAACTCCCTACCTAGCTAGGCTGCCAAGGACAACAATGGCAAAAGATGCCCGATAATAGTTCCCGTTGACCCGATGCTCCGAAATTGCTCCCATTTTTGCCTCCAACGCAATCTGAAATTTACGAGGGGTTTTCCCCCTAAACAAGGACTTGATTCACCCTTTCGGGTTTCATCTCTATAGTTCCCAATTCCACTGGTGAACTACTCTCAACCGAGTTGAGAGCTTCCTATTTCATGCGGGATTGCCTCAAGACGGACTTACGCCCAGTTTTTGGTCTTATATCCCCGACCTAGGCAGTATCGCGCTTTTCCTAACGACAATATCCGTCAGGCCTCGTTTTTGATATTTATCGCCGCCTTGATGTCCCGGTCATGAGTTGTCTGACAATATACACAAGTCCATATTCTAATATTAAGGGACAAACTACCCACTTGATTCAGACAGACAGGACAAGTTTTAGAACTAGGGAAAAACCTATCAACTTCCCTACAGGTTTTTCCTTGCCATTCTGCCTTGTATTTAAGCATTATACAAAACATCCCCCAACCATAATCACTAATAAGTGGGGAGGCACAATTATTTGTAGGATGGGTTAGCGCACTTCGTAACCCATGCGGGCGTTGGGTTTCATGCTTCAACCCAACCTACGTTCATCTTATATTTAATTCCACCTACCTACTTAGCCTTAGCTAAATTATGATTGCGTACCATGCCTTTGACATTCAGATTTTCTACCGCAATAACTTGGTTTTCGTTAACTATCTTACGGGATAGCTTGTGGAGAAAATCCTCACGACATCTTGAGATTTTAGAGTGAACTTTAGCTACTTTACCTCTAGCTTTTTGACGGTTGTTACTTCCCTTCTTTTTACAGGATAGCCTCTGTTGTTTCCTTTTTAGATTACGTTGATGTTTGGCTAAATGTCTAGGATTATCATATTTACTGCCATTGCTGGTAATACAAAAATGAGTTAATCCTAAATCAATTCCTATCGCTTTTCCATCCTTTGATGTCTCAAGGGGATCTAATCCTTCATCAACGTCTCGACTTCCCTCGACGTTGACCCTGAGCGGAGCCGAAGGGTCAACTAAAACAGAAGCGTAGTATTTACCGTCTGGGTTTTTTGAGATAGTAACAGTTTTAATTGTTCCTGCAAATTCCCGATGATGAACACAATAGACCGAGCCAATTTTAGGAAGTTTTAGATAATCCCCCTCAAACTTGACGTTAGCCAGATAGCTAATTGATTGTTTACCATGTTTGGATTTGAATCTCGGCAATCTAGCTCGTTTCTCAAAGAAGTTTTGATAAGCTGGCGATAAGTTCAAAGCAACAACCTGTAAACACTGGGAATAAGCATCTGTCAACCACTCATATTCTTTGTTGAGACTAGGCAATAGTCCCTGAATATAGTTTCGTGTCAGTCCTTTTCCTGTGGTTTGATAGGTTTCTTGGCATAAATTCAATGAATAATTCCAAAACCAACGACAAAAGCGAAAGCTTTTAGCTAAGGCTATTTCTTGCTCGGTATTGGGTTGCCCTAAGCCAGATATGTCACCATCCTGGCTCGGCTTCAAAACGGTGCGTGAGACTTTCACCTCACACCGCTCCTCTCTCCAATGGCTCTTTGTCATGAGTACCAGTTTTATCTAATGCAGTTTTAGAATCGTGGCAATGTCGATGGAGTAACTGCTTATTATCTCGATTGTTTTTACCCCCTTGAGATTTGGGAATAATGTGGTCGGTTTCGAGTATGTCTCCATCTTGGAAATGTAATCCACAATATGCACAGCGTCCTTGCTGTCTTTTGAGTAAAACAGCTTTTTCTGGTGGGATTTCTGGGTGTTTACTCATACGACTACTCCAATATATTAAATCCCCATACTAGGGACTTTTATTCCCTCTCACCTTGACGTATCTTACGACTTTTGTATCTAGGTGTCTTGCTAGTTTGGAGAAGTTTTTACCTTCTCTTGTGCTGAATACCCAATTATCTTTTCCCTCAGTATGCCAATATTTACGCATTATCCAAGTTCGGTTTTTCATTGGGTGTCGTCTGTATCCCCATCTTTTGAGTTTTTCAAAGAAATAGTAATCACAATCTGTGAAAGTTTTTGAGCTTACTACTGATGAATAGTAATTACTCCACCCCTCTTATGATTGGATTTAGTCTTTTGATTAAGACAACCTGTGGGGTTGGCTTTGATTTATTGCCAAGTCTTATATTCTTAGCAAGTGCCATTCTTTGTTTGGGTGTTAGGGATTTTATCCCATCAACTCCTGCGGTTTTCTTGCCTTGATTGCCTTGGCCCACCCGTCTGACGGCTATCAGTTTGGCGTACCAGCTTTTTAGGATTAGCCTTGGTAATTTGTGGACTAATTTGACATCACCCCGTTGACTGGCTTTGAATATTCTTTTTTGTAACTTAAAGACACATCTTTCGGCTTTTCGCCAGTTGATGTCCTTCCATTCATACATCGGTTTTAATGCCGTGTTCATAACTTTGTCATTACTACTTAAGACCATTCATTCCATTGAGCAGTGTGTACATCAGCATATCCTTATCTACTACAGATAGGCTTTAGCTTCTTACACAATCTTTCCCTATATGAGTCTTGCGCTGGTTACTACTTGGATTTCGACCTATCTAAGAGATTCATAAGGGTTACTTCGTTCCCAACAACCGTATTCCTAACTTTAGTGTCTTCCTCTGTACCGAAGTTGTGTAGATGATTCTGGTTGAACTATACCTTTTCCCAGTACGTTAGCTTGTTAACATTTTTGTTGCCAGCCAATAATCTGTGTAGGCTAGGTTTCAGTAACGATACTTCTGACGGAAGTTCTTATTCATACACATAGTTAGATGCTAGACAGGATTTGATGTCAGATTCATCATTACTGCCGTTTAACCGCTTTTCCTATTTTGATGACCATTCTTCACAGGAAGGGGTTATGCTGTCACTCCATCATCTGGAGGGATGGACTTTCACCATCACGGTTATTGAGTTGTCAAGGTTCTTGACCTTGCCCTACCCACGTCTGTTAGACTTTTGGTAGGAACGAGTCGCACGCTTAAGTCTGAATTTGTACGCTTTGTACATAAAAGTCATCAAGACACTATATTTATGATAACATAGTTTTTGAGAATTGTATACAAAGTCAGCATTGATGAGGGAAACCCTGGGGCGAATTACTTTGCCCCTTGAAAAGCCCCATCCCATAGTAAAATACTGCGAATCTCGCTTTCATTGCAGCTTGCTTCCATAATTTCTCGGAATCTCCCCCAATAGGACCTATTTCTTTTAGTCTAGGAGAAGCAGTTATCTTAATTGTCAGGTACGAATTCTCCGGTTTTTGGGAAGGCTGGAACTGGGGAAGGCTGGAACAGTAGCTGGTCGTCTGGGGATGATGCCAAATGCCGTCATACTTCATCTTGATGAGAAACGCTCTCTCAGACCAAATCCGTTTTTAATAGTGTGATTAACTCTCAAATTATAAATTGTTTCTCCCTGCTCCCCACTCCGCAGCTCCGGTGCTCCCTTTTCCCCACACCCCACAACCTACAACCCACACCAGACACACCACTCTCCTATACCTTTTAAACAGGATTTAGTATTACCTCCTCTTGTCACTATAGCGGTATTCGCTTGAGTGAGATACAGACCATCCCATCGTCTTGCCTAGACTGACTTATAGCTTGTTGCAGTATACCTGATTCGACTGCATACCGCTATAATAATAAATCTGATAAGCTAATTATGTAACATATTTTTCAGTAAGCTTGACTGCATTTAAACTGGCCTAGGAAATTTTCAGTACAAAAGAACCAACTTCTATCTTTGCTTCTCACTCTCAGGCCGTCTTAACCAATAATTTAGATGTGTGATCAGCTTATTCACACTGCAGCCAGAGGTGAAAAGAGTCAGAAAACACGAGCCGATTTATGAGATTGACTGCCAAATTTTTTGAGACTAGGACAGTAAATTCGCTCTGAAAAATCTCCAAAAATTTTCCAGTGGGGAAGAGGGAAAATTGAGAACAAATGTATGGATCAAAAATAAAAACTCGAATGATAGAAATTAAAAAATTTTTGGGATCGGATGGTTACACACCAAACCATAGACGGGCCGCTCCTAGCCTTGATTGGCAACGCTCTCTAAAATCGATGACAAAGACTTTTATTATAGAGGACGACTACTCGTGCTATACCTTGCAGAAGTAAAAAAACAGACTAGAGGTTTTATCGGTGGTTACAAAACCGAATTAAAACTATTGGCCTGTCAGCATAAAGATCAGACGTGGAGTGCCATACCAGGGGAAGATATCCTAACCTACGACGAAACTAACTCCCTGGGTGAAGGTGCGCTTCTCTTGGTAAATTTGAGCAATAATCGTCAACTACAAGGAAACCCGGAATTAGCGGGAGCGGAGATGGTGCGGCAACTGCAAAAGATTTCCCGTTTGATGGAGCGCAGCAAGAAAGATCAAGAGAAAATCGAGCAGTGGAAACAATCCCTCACCTATCAAAGCGAGATTCTCAACCGCCAGAAAATGGAAATGGAGACAAGAATCGAGCAAATTGAGCAAATAGAGGCAGAATTCGAGTATTTAGAGCGCAAGAGACAAGAACTGGAAACCCTAAAACAACAATTAAACGAGCAACAGCGACAACTGGAAGAAGGACAAATAAATTGTAACTCCTACCCCAATCTTTCTCCAGAACAACAACAATTTATTCGCGCTCTAGCGGAGCGTTTAGCTAATAATCATGATCGGGGCAATTCTCCCTCACAAATTCTCTATTCCACTCTTGAATCTGTGCAGGAACAACAGACTATTTTAAATAGTTGTTGGCAGAGTTTAGAGGAGCAGAAAAAAGCTGTGGAAAATCGTCAGGTTGCCAACGATGAAATGCTGGATTATCTAGAACAAAGAGCTAGGGAATTACAGACGAGTCGCAATGCTTTGGAAACGGCTAAAATACAATTACAAATACAAGAAACTGTTCTGAGTCAAAAACAGGAATTATTCGAGTGCCTTAACCTCAGCCTACAAACCACTGATTCTACTCGACAAATGCTCCTTCGTCTCCTGCAAGGGGAAGAACTAGATTTTGATGGTAAAGTCGATCTAGAAGCTCTTGAAAAAATGCCTTTAGAAGAATTGGAGAGCTTAGTTAAGAACTTACAAACAGACCTCAAGCGCTGGGAAATTTTTGTCAACGACCAAGAGGAAGAATTAACTCTGCAATGCCAAACCGTGGAAGAATTAGAAGCAAGAATGGCCAGAATAGATGAATCCGAGCGAGCTAATTTAGAAAAAGAATTAGCCGAGGAACAGGAAAAAAAAGGTATGCTGGCGGCAACTTTAGTCGGACAAAGACGTAATCTCCAGGAAAGGCAAGCTATTCGCTCTCAACATCTGAAAATTTTGCAGCGGAGACAGGGTATTTTATCCCCAGAAGATACTCAAAAATCTGGCTTTGAACCAGTGTTAATGCTGTTGGCCGATAATTATCAAAATAATCTCCAAGAAAGTCAACGTTTAGCCGCAAAAATTAAGCGACTACAAGAGGATTTACAAAAAAGCGGCGATAGTATTGAGGGTCAATGGTCGGATTTAGAGCAAAAAACTCGTGAATTTGAAGAACAGGAGCGACAATGGCGTGATGCTAATCTGGCATTATTGCGTTTGAAAACTCAGGTACAACAGTACGAAACTTTCCTGCAACCTGTGCAGGATCATCTTGATCAAATCCGTCAAAAACTAGAAACTATCTCCCAGTGGTTGATACCTATGGAATCTAATGGTAGTACCTATCATTACGCTATTAACAGTTAGGCTTAATTGGGGTCTGCTGAAAAAGTTTTTTGTGGGGGCAGGATGTGGGGTCTGGGGTCTAGGATTTTAGCTATTTTCAGGAAGTTCCGACGTTCGGCGATGCTCAGTCGAGCGGCGAAGCTCAGTCGAGCCGTGGTCAATTGTGGCATCCCTCTTGGCGGTGGTGACGGAAGTGGCGATCGCTTTTTAGATAAAAAAAACTGATTTATGGGGTTCAAGTCCAGCAAAATTGACAATCAATAGCGAGGAAAGATAAAGATATCGATAGAATGCTTGTGACAGGGGCAACAACTGCGATCGCATCGAGCAGCGAAATTAAAGCATGAGTATTAGTGTAACGGGTCAGGTAAAAAGAATCGAAATAGGCACGGGAACTTGGGCATTAATTGCCGATAACGGTCAAACCTACGAATTAATGGAACCGACCGCCGAATTAATCCAAACAAAGGTAAAAGTGACAGTTATAGGTCAAATTCGCTCAGATGTGATGACTCTGGCCATGATCGGGCCAGTTTTACAAGTGACCTCCTTTCAATCCCTGCCATGAAGCCAAAAAATACTGCTTAAAAAAGGGTAAAATCGGTTTTTTAAGCCTGTAATCTCGAAAAATTGCCGTAATTGTCCCTCAGCTACACCAGAAAGAAAAATTGTCAAGAAGACCCTAAAGCTTGATTTTTTCGAGAATAATCTCGAAATTTTGGATAATAATACTACAATAGACAGCAACTTTGTCTTAGGAACATCGGAATCACCTAAACCGATCTGTCTGATTGGTTTAACTCGTAGTTACCTAAGTTGGCGTGAGGAGAGGACTGAATGAATTTGCGCGATAATGCTTTAACGATTCTGCAAGAAACGAGTCGAACTTTTTATATTCCCATAAGTCGTTTACCAGATCGTCTGCTTGAGGCAGTAGCCTCAGCTTATCTCTGTATGAGGGCGATCGATGAAGTAGAAGACCATCCCGACCTAGATAACTTCAGTAAATCCCAGATATTAAGACAAATTAGCCTGAATTTACAAGCAGGTACTGAAAATTCTACTAAAGAGGATTTTACTTTTGGCTTAGTCCATCGGGAGATTTTGCCAGAAGTAACCCTGAGAATTGGCGAATGGGCCCTGTTAGCGCCGGATTCGATCGCCCCCCGGGTTTGGGATGCCACGGCGGCCATGGCCGATCGCATGGCCTACTGGGCCGGGAATAACTGGGATATTCGCACAGAAGTGGAATTAGATCAATATACCTTTAGTGTGGCCGGTGCCGTGGGTTTATTACTGTCTGACCTCTGGAATTGGTACGATGGCACCGAAACTAATCGCAGTTATGCCATCGGTTTTGGTCGGGGTTTACAAGCGGTTAATATTGCCCGCAACCACGGGGAGGATCGGCGCCGGGGGGTAAGTTTTCTGCCCCAGGGTTGGACAATGAGTGATATTCATAATTATGCCCGTCGTAATCTGAAATTAGCCGATTATTACACTCAATCGCTGCCGAAAGGGCCGGCACTCGATTTTTGTAAGATTCCCCTCGCTTTAGCCCATGGCACTCTCGAAGTCCTAGCTTTAGGTAAGGAAAAACTCAGTCGCAGTGATGTTATCGCTTTGGTACAACAAATTACCCGTTAGAGGAAATCAAAATTAAAATTGCCCACGATCGCTCTTCCAAAGTCAGGAATCACAAGCGTGGGCAAAAAACCGGCGGCGTTCAGTAACTTAGAACAAACCGAGAGTTAAAGATGTATCGATGGGGAAAGTGGCACCAATACCTAACCAAATCGTGACCACAGTACCAAATAGGAAGATAGCGGTAGCGACGGGACGACGGAAAGGATTTTGGAATTTATTGACGCTTTCAATAAAAGGAACTAACATCAAGCCTAGGGGAACGCCGGCCATGCAAGCAATACCTAAGAGTTTGTTAGGAAGAATACGGAGAATTTGGAAAACGGGATAAAGATACCACTCTGGCAGAATTTCTAGGGGAGTAGCGAAAGGATCGGCCGGTTCGCCGATCATGGTGGGATCCATAATCGCTAAACCGGTGCAGAGTCCGATCGTACCAAAGATGACCACCGGGAAGACATAGAGCAGATCGTTAGGCCAAGCGGGTTCACCGTAGTAGTTGTGACCCATACCTTTAGCCAACTTAGCGCGGAGAGCGGGATCGCTGAGATCGGGCTTTTTTAATGTGGACATGGATAATGTCTCCTAAAAATGATTTCGGATCGACAGAGATATTTTTCTGAATTATAGAGGCCCAGAAATGCCTTGTTTACGGATCATCAAGAAATGTAGCAACATGAAGACCGCAATTGACCAGGGTAGTACAAAAGTATGTAAGCTGTAGAAACGGGTTAAAGTTGCTTGACCGACGCTTTCGCTACCGCGCATCAGGGTGACGAGTTGATCACCGACGACGGGAATAGCAGCAGGTACACCGGAAACAATTTTAACCGCCCAGTAACCCACCTGATCCCAGGGTAAGGAGTAACCAGTGACACCGAAGCTAACGGTGATCACGGCCAGGACAACCCCAGTTACCCAGGTTAATTCGCGAGGTTTTTTGAAGCCACCGGTCAGATAGACGCGGAAAACGTGCAGGATCATCATTAATACCATCATACTGGCGGACCAGCGATGGATAGAACGAATTAACCAACCAAAGTTAACTTCGTTCATGATGTACTGTACGGAGGAGAGGGCCTCTGCTACAGTGGGTTTGTAGTAGAAGGTCATGGCGAAACCAGTGGCAAACTGGATCACGAAGCACACAAGGGTGATACCACCCAGACAGTAGAAGATATTGACGTGGGGGGGAACGTATTTGGTGCTGATATCATCAGCGATCCCTTGAATTTCTAAGCGTTCCTCAAACCATTGATAGGCTTTAGAATCCGTTACTTGTTTGGTAAACATCGCGTAACCAGTAAGAAAAATGAAAGATTTAAGGTGTGACCTTTAAAAAATGTAACACAGTTTTCAGGTCTAATTCTCGCTCTGGTCAGGTTTCTCCACCGGTGGGGATCAATCGGCGATCGCTAGGGACGAAAAACCGCTAACTTCCTAAAATTTCCCTTAAAATGTCTTCTAGGCTACAAAAAATCGGGCCAATTGTCCGACACTGGGAATAGGTAAGGTATGAAATGAGGTCAGTGTGCTATTAAATACCTACGATCCCGAAGGCTTCTACGACGAACTATTCTTGGATGATGGTCAACCTCGTCCCCACTCGTCCCCTTTAATCAAATGGTTGCAGAATCTGCCACCCCAAGAACTTCAACAACACCGGGAAACCGCCCAGTCGGCCCTGTTTGAATTGGGGGTGACTTTCAATGTCTATAGCGACAATCAAGGGGTAGAAAAAATCTTTCCTTTTGATATTATTCCCCGAATTGTCGCGGCTGAGGACTGGGATTATTTGGAAAGAGGACTGAAACAACGCATCAAAGCTCTCAATCTTTTTCTCTCGGATATCTACAATGACCAGTTAATCATTAAAGATGGCATTATTCCCCCCGAATTAATCGCCTCAGCGACGGGATTTCTGAAACCCTGTCTGGGACTGAAACCCGCCGGAGGTATCTGGTGTCACATCACGGGAACCGATTTAGTCCGCGATAAAGATGGTCAATGGTACGTTTTAGAGGATAATTTGCGGGTTCCTTCCGGTATTTCCTATGTCCTCGAAAATCGTCGGGTAATGAAAAGCACCTTTCCCGATATTTTCCAGACAATGAATGTTAAACCGGTGGATGATTATCCTTCCCATCTGTTGGAAACTCTCCTCAATTTAGCCCCACCCCAATTACCTAATCCCACCGTGGTGGTTTTAACCCCCGGAACCTATAATTCTGCCTACTTTGAACATTCTTTTATCGCCCAACAAATGGGGGTAGAATTAGTGGAAGGGCGTGATTTAGTCGTCTTTGATGGTTATCTACAAATGAAAACCACCAAGGGATTAAGAAGGGTAGATGTGGTATATCGTCGCCTCGATGATGACTTCTTAGATCCGGCGGTTTTTCGTCCCGATTCGATGTTAGGTGTACCAGGGTTATTAAAAGTTTTCCAGGAAGGCCGTGTCGCTTTAGCTAATGCTCCAGGTACGGGAGTCGCCGATGATAAGGTTATTTATGCTTTTGTACCCGATATGATTCGTTATTATCTGGGAGAAGAAGCGATTTTAAATAACGTTCCCACCTATCTTTGTTGGCGAGAAAAGGACTTAGATTATGTCTTAAATAATCTCGATAAATTAGTGGTGAAAGCTGCTAATGAATCGGGAGGTTATGGGATGTTAGTCGGTTCTCAATCTACCTCGAAAGAACGAGAAGAATTTGCGCCACGCATTGCTGCTAATCCCCGCAATTATATCGCTCAACCGGTGTTAAGTCTTTCTCGGGTTCCAACTTTAATTGACACGGAAATTGAAGGTCGTCATGTGGATTTACGTCCCTATATTCTCCATCGGGGCGATGAAATTTATGTGCATCCCGGGGGGTTAACTCGCGTAGCTTTGAAAAAGGGTTCTTTAGTGGTTAATTCTTCTCAAGGTGGTGGCAGTAAAGACACTTGGGTTTTAACCAAGTAATCAGGACAATAATCAAAATTTTGGTGGGTTACTGCATAAATTATTCTCGCCTAACCCAACCTACCCTTTTCACTTTTTCCTCGTTAATTATGCTTAGTAGAGTTGCTGATTCAATTTATTGGTTAAATCGCTATATTGAACGGGCGGAAAATGTCGCCCGATTTATGGATGTTAATCTTAATTTAATGTTAGATGTACCTACCAGTGTTTTGCAACAGTGGGAACCTTTGGTTTTAACCACGGGAGATTTAGAACAATTCAAGAAACGTTACGGCACAGCCACCGCAGAAAATGTGATCAATTTCTTGACATTTGACACGGAATATAGTAACTCAATTATCTCTTGTTTGCGCTGGGCGCGAGAAAATGCTCGGTCAGTTCGCGAGATTATTTCTTCGGAAATGTGGGAACAGGTTAATGGTTTTTTCTTGATGGTAAAAGATGCTTCCTCTTACCATCCTCAAACTACTTTACCGAACTTTTTTACCCAAGTTAAATTGGCTAGTCACCGTTTTGCGGGGGTAATGGATGCGACGATGACTCATAATGAAGGTTGGCATTTTGGCGTTATGGGAAGATTACAGGAACGCGCCGATAAAACCGCCAGAATTCTTGATGTTAAATACTATTATCTCTTGCCTTCCGCTCAATGGGTAGGAACTTCTCTAGACCAAATTCAATGGATTGCTTTACTGCGGTCCGTGAGTGCCTACGAAATGTATCGTAAATGTCAACGACGGATTACTCCTAGTGACGTAGCCGAATTTTTAATTCTTAATCGAGAATTTCCTCGTTCAATTCACTTTTGTCTGCGGGAATTAGACCACTGTGTGCATCAAGTTACTGGTACTCCTATAGGAACTTGGGGGAATTCGGTAGAAAGAAGTTTAGGGCGACTTTGTGCGGAAATGAGTTATTTAACTATCGAGGATATTATTGAAATGGGATTGCATGAATTCCTCGACCATATTCAAAAAAGAGTTAATGATGTGGGAATAAAAATGACAGAAACTTTCTTTGTTTTTAATCCCGAACTTGCCCCACCTCTGCCAGTAAATAACTTTCAATATCAATCCCAATTAACAACTTAATGCGTTATCACATTCGGCATCAAACCAACTATTTCTATAATCAACCCGTGATTTTATCGCCTCATCTGCTGCGCTTGCGACCAAAATCCGATGGTGGGCAAACTTTGCGAGAGTTTACCCTCAAAATTAACCCAGAACCTTTAACGATAACTAATATTATCGACCTCGATGGCAATTCTTGTTTACAAATTTGGTTTAATCAACCGACAGAAGAATTATTGATTGATGTGGTCAGTGAAGTGGAAACCCATGGGGTTAATCCTTTTCAGTATTTGTTGGAACCTTGGGCGACCTGTTTACCCTTTGATTATCCCATTTCTCTCCATAGTCAATTACAACCCTACAGACAATTTTATGGGTTAGCTAATGACCCTGATATGGCAGCATTAGCCCAAGAAATTATGCAGGAAACCGAAGGACAGGTGCTATCTTTCCTATTTAATCTCAATGACAAAATTTACCGAAATTGTCAGCAAATTATTCGTCTTACCGGGGAACCCTACCTACCCGGAAACACTTGGAAAAATAAGCAGGGTTCCTGTCGTGATTTTGTGGTTTTATTTATGGATGTGTGTCGCTGTGTGGGATTAGCTTCCCGTTTTGTCAGTGGCTATCAAGAAGGAGATTTAGACCAAGAAGAAAGACATTTACACGCTTGGGTGGAGGTGTATTTGCCGGGGGGCGGCTGGAAAGGTTATGATCCTACCCATGGATTAGCGGTGAGTGACCGTCATATTAGCCTCGTTTCTAGCCCAATTCCCCGTTATTGCGCCCCAGTAGAGGGAAATGCTCGACCGGTTAATCTCGGTCATCAAGTGATAGAATCTCAGCTATCATCGACAATCGCGCTCGATTTGTTATCTTGAGGAAAATTCTTTATGGCTAAAGGATTTGGCACACCAACAAAAGGACATTTAGGCTATGTTTTATTGTTGTGTCCTACTGCTAACACCTATGCGGCTAATTATAGTTTAGATGGGGAAGGAGAGGAGTTTATTGGGGTTACTAATATGTTAGAAATGGCGCGAGTTTGGACTAAAAAAAGTGCGGCGCGTGAGGCGATAATCAAATATGCAGATTTTTTGATTGAACAGTTAGAAGAAACTCCCCAAGTAAATATTCAGATTAGAAGTTTAAAGCGTTTAGCCAACGGCAAATTGGTTACGGAAGTATTAGAGGAGTTAACTTTTGAACAAAATTCGGCTTCTCCTAGATAGGGCTTGCGGCAAAAAGTTTTTTGTCGCCGCCGTTCGATCACGGCAGCAGAAAATTATCGTTCAGGGGGTTGACGAAATGAATTCCCTCAATGGTAGCCCTGGAATTAAAATCCTCGCTATAGACCGTGGTGATTTGATTTAAGCGAGCGGTCGCCCAGATCTGGGCATCCCAGTAGGAAAACCGGTAACTTTCTACTCCACGGGTGGCTTCCAGAACGATCAACTCGGTGATCGGAACTACCTCACAGGCTGTTAGATATTGACGGATGCGGGCCAGGGCTTCTTCGTGGGTTAGCAGGGGGCGACGGCTGCGGGTGACGGCTTGAAAGAATTCTCCCGTCACCTGGGGGCTGATGACGGCACGGGCCGTGCGGATCAGGTCATCGACAACGGTTAATGCCCGTTCCCGTTTGCTTTTCTCGGCGATATCGTAGAGATAGACCAAGATATTGGTATCGAGCAGGACTCTATCGTTCATAGAGGTCCTCTCGTTGCCAATCCCTTTTACCCGGTTGTGATGGGCGGTTTTCTAGACTGGCGATAAAGGCCTTTTCTCGCTCCCAAGCGCTCAAGTTCGGGGTGATAGATTTGACGGAAATTATGTGTCGGTCGATCGCCTGTCGGATGATCTCGGCCTCACTCAGTCCCGTCTGTCGGGCTTTCTCTTTTAGTAAATTATTCTGCTCGGCTTCGATATAAATTTGCTTGCGGATTTTGCTGACCATAGCCAGTTTAAGTATATACATTACATTATACATTACTACAACCGTCGTGAATCGTAATCGCCAGTTTTTCTATATGTCTGAACTTTTACTATACATATGTACTGTAATGCCCGAAAACTCTTATCCGTCAATGGATAAACTCATTAACCTTTCTCAATCTACTCATGTTTATTGTAATATTTCTTAATAGACGGGGATGGAGTATATTTGCTAGAATTTACTGACCGTAATTCTCCTCTCCAACAAAAGTAGATTTATGCAGCCAGTCCTAAGTAATTTTATATGGAGAGTTAAATTATAAACCTCTTGCATAATTAATTTTTCAGGGTTCAAAAACGGCAAAAATAAGGATTAAATTGCATAAAATCTGTAAATAGACCATTTAATTAATTATTATTCATTCTTAATTCTCCTGACTCGGAGACTACTGGCTACTGACTCCTAACCCCAACAACAATTTTTGATTTTTACAAGAGGTCTTATGTCCTCAACTGCCTACGAAACTGATTATAATCAATGGCTAAAAGAGACGGTAAAACAGTTACGAGAGCGTAATTTTGAGCAGGTGGATTGGGATAATTTAATTGAAGAAATCGAGAGTATGGGGAAAAGTGATAGACGAGTTTTAATGAGTCTGTTAACCCGTCTTATCGAACATCTTTTAAAGCTGGCTTATTGGCAAGAAGAAAAAAAACGGTCAGGTAATCATTGGGCGGCAGAAATAGTCAATTTTCGCGCACAAATTCAGCATCGTTTAGAAGACAGTCCCAGCTTACGGCCAGAATTAGCTGCTATGTATGATAAAGTTTATCCAGTGGCGATTAAATCGGTTTCTCAGCTTTTTTCCCTCAATTCAGACGCTCATATATCCCTCGAACAAACATTAGATGATAATTGGTTTCCCCCGGCTGAAAAATAGTTCTTATAGCAGTTATCTTAATGGTGAGGTATGAAGTTTTCGTTTTGGGGAGATGGGAGATTATTTTTATTTATTCTCCCCAGTCCCAATTCTGGTGCAGTTTAAGAAGTAATTTGGATAGTCAACAGCTTGCCCACTTTGCGGGGGTATTACCCTGATTAATACCCCCTATTTTTGCTCCGGTATAGTGTTAAGCTTCTCCTGTGATTGATAAACCTTCTACCCAAACGTAGGGACAAACACCACTGGGAGTGATAACTGCTTCTGGTTCCAGATAAACAATCGATTTCAGCAGTGTTAAAATATCTCCGGCTACGGTAGCGGAATCGATGCTAACGCGCTCATTTTTGTTAACTAACCAACCATCAAACGGCAAAGAGAAGGAACCTTGCAGAGAATTAACTCCGGCATGAAGTGCCTGTAAACTATCAATTAAAACCACATTTTCTGCTGTTTCCAAAGAATAGCTCTTTGGTTGATTCGCACTAGCAAAAACGTGATAAAAATGGGGACTAACCGTTACTTTTGCCCCAATGTTACCGTTGCCAGTGGGTTCCACATTCATCCGTTTAGCGGTAATCGTGCTGTGGAGAAAATTACTCAAAATCCCCTCTTTAATTAATTCCACACGACGGGTGGGAGTGCCTTCACTATCAAAAGTTTCGGCGGCAACATTAGCTGGATGGAGGGCATCATCGCACAAATTTAAGGCGGTAGCAGCGATTTGTGTTCCTAGGGATTCAGGAGTAGAAAGACTCTGTTTATCAAGGACATTTTGGGCATTAAACAGATTAGAAAATGCTCCCATTAGACTCAAAAAGGCGCGAGGGGCAAAAACCACTAAATATTTACCCGTGGTAATCGGTTGATAGTCCAGATGGCTAACAGTTTTGGTAATCGCTTCCTCGATGCAACCATCGATATCTAATTTTTCCAGGCCCGGACTGACCCGAAAAGCACCAGCGCTGCGGGGTTTTTTGCCTTCCTGTTCGGTTTTGGTGTATAAATACATACTGGCATAACTACGCGCTTCCTGACGCATTGCCCCGTCGCTATTGAGATAAAAACGTCTGACCTGCTGTTGTCCCAAACCGTTATAGGGAACACTGGCAATAGCCGGATGGGCCGCTAGTAAAGATTTTTCGGCGGCCAATAACTTATCGATGAGAGTGGATACGGGTGCTTGATTAGACATTTCGCTGGCCACTTCTGTGGTAGGTGCAGTGGCCGCGGGACTAAAATCGGGGACATTTTCCTTAACGCCAAAAAAGCTGGCTTCTTGGGCGGTTTTCAGGGCTAATTGCAGTCCCACCGGGTCCACATCGGTGGTCGAGGTGACACCAACTTGATTATCCCGATTCCAGACGCGAACGATAACGCTGGAACGATTGGAAGCTTGTACCTGTTTCGGTTCTCCTTGGAACACATCCACATCGGTTTCATCGACAGAAGAACCATAGATGTCGTATTTAGCAATTCCTAAAGCTTGGGCACTAGAATTAGCGATTTGGGCGATATCTTCGACTTTTGGCATAGATTTATGGGGGGTTAGGGGTTGGGGGTTGGGGTGATGGGGAGAATAAATAAAAGCTGAATCCTGTCTCCTGACCGCTGATAGCTATACTTAGCCTAAATTGGCTAAATTAGGCCAGGTGGTGACAATAAAGACGATAAGGGCAGCCGTAGCCAGCATAGCTTTGGCAACGTGACCGATAACCGTACCGACGACGATACCGACACAGACTTTTAGGGATTGTTGCAAACGGGGGGTTAATTCCAAATCGCGACGATAGGCGTATTCTCCCAAAAAAGCTCCCACCACCGGACCGACAAATAAGCCGATAATTGGGCCGCCAATGGGTAAAGCGGGTAAAAGCCCGAATATTCCCGCTAATAAACCCACTACTAGCCCGATTTGACTCCAATTGCTCGCCCCAACTTTTTGGGCGCCGAGATAACTAGCGAGGAATTCCACCCCCAGACTGAGGAGAAGGATAACAAAGGCCACGGTTAAAGCGACCCCCATCCCTGCGAATTTGGTGACGAAACCCCATACCAGCATGGCGATTAAAATCAAACTCATGCCGGGGACAGCGGGCAGCAGTTCGCCAATTATCCCCACTATCATGATGGCGATGAGGAAATAGTAGAGAATCACTAAAGCCATGATTAACGACCGCCAACGGTAATAGAATCGACTTTTAAATGGGGTTGACCAACGGTGACATAAACGCTACCACTGACGGAACCGCAAAAACCGGCCGCTAGACCTAAATCTTGGGAACACATAGAGATTTTATTCATAATCTCCTTAGCTGAACCAATTAAAGTCGCGCCTTTCAGGGGTTTAGTCAGGTTGCCGTTTTCGATAAGATAAGCTTCCTCGACGGCGAAATTAAATTCACCGGTCGCCCCCACACTACCACCGCCCATTTTTTTGCAATAAATGCCTTTATCGATGGAATTAAAGAGATTATCGAGGGTATATTCCCCGGGAGCGATGTAGGTATTCCGCATCCGACTAGCGGCCGCATAGGTGTAGTTTTGACGGCGACCGCTACCCGTGCGCGGATGACCGGTTTTCATTGAACCAGTGCGATCGGCAATGAAGTTTTTTAGGATACCATTTTCAATTAGGAGAGTACGCTGGGCCGGCATTCCCTCATCGTCCATATCGATAGTACCGAAAGCTTTATCGGATAATCCTTCGTCCCAAGCCGTCAGGTTTTCGTGGGCGATTTTTTCGCCTTTTTTATCGAGAAAGGGCGTGGTTTTTTGTTCGATTTGGGTAGTTTCTAGCAAATGGCCACAAGCTTCGTGGAAGATAACACCGCCAAATTCATTGGCCATGACGATGGGATAACTGCCGGATTCTACATAGTCAGCGTAAAGCATTTTACCCGCCGATTCGGCCACTTCTGCCGCCGATTCCTCGGCATTCCACGTCCGCAGAAAATCGGGATTACTGGTACTACCCACCCGTTTACCAATGCTAGAACGATTAGTTCCATCGGCACAGAGGAGATTATAGCCCACGGATTGGGTGAGGCGAATATCCCGGGCAAAAGTGCCGTCACTAGCGGCAACTAAAATTTCTTGCCAATCGCGAAAATAAGCGGCGCGACGAGATTGGACGTGAGAGGCTTTCTGATTGAGGTGAACGTTAGCAGTTAGGAGAATATCACCCATTTCTCCCAAAGAACTGCAATTATTCAGCCAAATATCTTTATTTTTGACCGTGGCATAATCCCGGAACATTTCCAGATTGATTTCGGGAATATATGCGTTAGGAACCGGTAGGTTTAAACCAAGAATCGATAAACCTTTTTCTAGGGCATTTTTTAAGCCTTGGAAGCTTAAATCGTTGGTACTGACGTAACAATCAGCTTTACCGCGAAAAAGGCGGATTCCTGCCCCTGTAGATAGTTTCGGTGAGAGACTGGTGATGCTGTCATCTTCGGCTAAACAACTGATATAGTTGACTCTTTCCAGGAAAAATTCGATAAAAGTCGCCCCAGCAGCCCGTCCCAGTCCGAGGAGGGTAGATAAAGGGGCCGCCCAAGAGCTATCAAAGCGCTCCAGACTAGGATTATATTTCAGGGTGGGGAGTTCTTTGGAGATGAGTAGAGTGGGTGACATAAAGCTCGTTTATCAGTTAATCTGCTGGTTTCTAGTCTAACAGCTATCAGTTTTTTCCGTCTGGGGGTGCGTGAGCGTCGCCCAACCCAGCTAAATTTTTCTCCTTCATATCTCTTAATAAAAACCTTGATTCGATCGCTCATCACCCGCAAGATTAAATAAAGAGCGACTCAGGATAAAAATAATGGCCACAGCGACACAATTCTTAAACATTTCTGACTTGACAAAAGATGATTATTGTGTATTCGGTTTAGCGATTTGTTTTCTCAAACAGGAGGGAGAATTAGAAAAAGTGGCGGTGTTAGAACCGATTCCCTCGGCAGCCCTAGAGGCAATTGTCAAAGGAATTCCCACTTCCTACGAATTTGCCCGCGCCATGGCTTTGGGAGAGGTATTTCAGGACGATAATCCTCAAATACCCAGTAATTTCCCTGATAATGCCCAATTATGCGAGAATTTTGTCGAAAGGGCGATTGCGGCCACTCGCACCTATAAAAATCAACCCCACCTGCAAGGGTTAATCTCCTTGGGCAGCCAAAAAGACGATTTAAACTTTTCCCTAGAGAAAAAACGCATCTTGAATGCTGTTCATGTGGTGCGGACGGAGGATAACGTCAAACAACATTCTCACACCCATAAGGTTTTGTAATCAAGGTTAGTTCGGGTTAGGGAAATTTTGCAGTTTTCCCTGATTCCGAACTCAGATGAACCAGTTATCTTAAGGGTGGGGTGTGGGGTGTGGGGTGTGGGGTGTGGGGTGTGGGGTTTTACCCATTTTCAGGGGGTCAATTACCTAATTTTCAGGGAAAAAGTGCCTAAATTTCCCCCCCGAACACTCCAATGGCTGGCACTTTTTGATTTCAAAAAAGCCTAAAAATATTATCCAACAAGGTTTTTAGATTTATTCAGCAAACCCTACTTATAAGGACAGGCAAAAGGGTGAATAAATAATCAGTTTTTAATAACCGGATTTAGTATCAGACTATAGCAGTTATCTTAAGGGTGAGGTGTAAAGTTGGGATTTTGAGGAGTCGGTCGTCAGGAGATTATTTTTATTTATTCTCCACACTTCATAATTCATAATTAGCAGAAATTATTAAGGCAATGCTACACATAAATTTTGGGTAGCTGAATAAATATCTTCAAACAAATAATCCCATTGATTTTCTAAATGTTTAGCCATGTGGTAAGCAAGTAAAGGTGGCACAGCATTACCAATTAGTTTGTAACCATCCGTAGCCGAAAGTGAATATTTTTCATCTCCCTTGTTTTGTGGACGCACAAATTCAAAATCATCGGGAAAAGTCTGTATTCTCGCACATTCCCGCACAGTTAAACGTCTCATTTTTAATCCTGCTTCTAACTCATTAATTATCTTTCCCCCTAATTCTAAAGATAATCTCCTAAATTCAATATTGCCGTGATGTTCCGAGCGAATAGTCGGACTTAAACCCTGTAAATTAACCTCGATTTGTCCCTGAGTTTTGCCATAATGTTTAGCTTTTGAATAGCTTTTTTGTGAAAGGTCAAATAACTCATCTTCCGGTTCTGCTAAACCTGATAATATCTGACCCACCGTACTGTAAGTTTTAACTTCATGGGTTGGACGGGGAAAAATATCATTATTTTCTAGATGTGCTATCGCTGTCGCTTTTAAATAGGTTTTATTTAAACCGATAAAGATAATTCTTTCCCTAGTTTGGGGAATTCCGTAATCGGGAGCAAAGAGAAGTTTATGGATAACTATATAGCCATCGTTACCAATGGCACTAAAATCATCTTCAATTATATCTTTAACATTAGCCAAAGAGATTAAACCTTTGACATTTTCAGCGATAAAAACTTTAGGTAAGGTTAATTCAATCACTCTTTTCATCCAATAATAGAGTTTCCCGCGATTATCCTGAAAACTATCTTCACTCTCGTCTAGCAGTTTCCCCGTGTGACTTTTATGAGAATTAAACCCCTTTCTTTTTCCTGAAACACTAAAATCTTGACAGGGAAAACCTCCCGTTACTACATCGATATTACTGGGAAATTGAAACTCGCCTTTTTCTGCTTGTTTGACTAAATCTACAATACTCCCCAAGTGAAATACATTCTTTTTACCCCTTTTTTCAAAGTAGGGAATCCAAGCATTATGAGCAGCTTTAGTTATATCATTAGCGAAGACAGTTTCAAAAGTATTGTGCTGCAGTTTTAGCCAAGGTTCTCGTCTTTCTACTACCCAATCCTGATGGATATTTTCATTAATGCAGTCTTGATGTACCCAAAAACCTCCCTCTAATCCTAAGTCCATTCCCCCGCAGCCAGAGAATAGGGATAAAACTCGCTTTTGTGGAATACTCATCGCTGTTTTTGATGTCGCTAACTTATACTGAATAATATACTACTTATTTCAGTGGTGGTTTAATTTATTTGGTTCAGTGTACTAAACAAATATTTAGCTTGCAATGCCACAAATTTCAATGTGATTGGGCAGTAAAACATTCTTGCAGGAAGTAAGGACAACCTGTAAGAATAACCTTAAAAATCCTGATGTAATTTAATGGGCGGAGTCGGACTCGAACCGACATGAGGGGCTGCCTCGCCACATTTTGAGTGTGGTGCGTCTACCAATTTCGCCATTCGCCCTTGGCATTAGTTTTATTATTATAACCCATTTTTGGCCCTTTTAACAAATTTTGATAATCGGGGGAACTGGCCCAACGATCAATTTCTCGCGCACGCAGAACGGGGAGGGGATGGGTTAACTGCTGGGTTTGCAAACCCTTTAACATTTCGCCCATTTCTGAGGCGCTGACGGCATCGTAGGACTTGGCCTGATCGATAAAAGCCTCTAAATTTAGTAAAGGTGCGAGACTGGGGGAACCTCCAGCTAACTTCATTAACACCGACATGACTATTTTTGGGTCTTGAACTGCCAATAAAGCCGCTCGATCGCAACTAAACTCGGCGCAGCGCACCCATGCTAACATTCTCTCCTGTAGGGATCGTGCTAACATTGTCCCCCAATTGGGCAGTAATCCTGCCGCTAGGACCATAATATTGGCTAAAGTCAGATAAACGCCGTGTTCACATTTGAGATGACCTAATTCGTGAGCGATTACCGCTTGAATTTCTGCGGGAGTCAGCATTTCAATCAGGGAAGTGTGCATCACCATAAACGGTTTTTTGCCGCGCATGGCGAAGGTATAGGCGTTAGGAACGGGGTTTTGTTGAATGTATAATTGAGGTGGTTCTAAGTCGAGAATTCGGCAAGCTTCTAGGAGGAGATTATGCAGGTCGGGTAATTGTTTTTCCCCCACCAAAACACTAGCAGCAATATTATTTAAGTAAAAGAATTCTTCAGCGACGGAACCTAATAAACTTCTCACGGCTATATCTAACCCAGGTACTTGTTTGAGGGAATTAGTGGACTCTAAGTCGATGGGATGCCGAAAATCATTGGCTTTTAAGCCGAGTAATAGCTGTTTTGATAATTCCATATTCTTACTCATTTAACCAAGCTTTGACGCGTTCTAAACTTTTCCAATCGGGTTTTCTAGCCAAACCATCAGCGATATTTTCATCCACTTCTTGGCGAACTTCTTTGTTTAAACTAACTAATTGTTGTACCAGTTCGATATGTTCCCTAACTCCGGCGGTTTTGGTTTCTAACATAGCCAAAACCAAATTGATCCGGTTTTGGGGGGAAACTTTATCGAGTTTAACGGCTTTTTGGGCCGCTTTTAGAGCTAATTCCGGTTTATCGGTGAGCATATATAACCAAGCTAAACAGGACCAAACGGCGGCATTTTTAGGACTGCGATCGCTTAATTGTTTAAATTCCGGCAATAAACTGGAGGCACTTTCTCCCTGTTGGTAGCGTTCTAAACCTTGTTCGAGGGTAAAATTGGCGGTTTCTGTCATTTTCAGCTAGGGGGTTAATCAAGGAGTAAATTTAACGGTTATTTGTGTACTACACTAGGTTAATACAATTTACCTTTATCTAGTATTTTAGCAAAATTTGTCCCTTTGTCAGCAAAATTTTAAAAGACGATGCCCCGTTCTCGCCAGATCATCAATAGGCCACTCATCGAAACGAATAACATCACTGCTTGTTTAAATTGTTGGGGACTCATTTTTTCTAAAACTTTTTGTCCTAACCAATTACCTGGCCAGGCCGCTAATCCTAATAATAAACCGTAACCGAGAAAAGGCAGATGTAAAACTCCAAAGGCTGCGTAGGCGATTAATTTAGCCACATGAACTACGACCATGTGAACGGATTTTGTTGCCACCATTGGTTCTTTAACTAGGCCATAGTTGATATAAAAAAGGTTCATCATCGGGCCGGTACTACCGACTAATCCCGACAGGAAAGCGTAGATAAATCCCGAGGGCATAAAATACCAAGTTTTAATCTCAAAAAAAGAATTTTCTTCTTGGGGAAATAATTGTTTAAGCGAGGATAAAACCAGAAAAATTCCCAAAACTAGCGGCAACCATTTAAATTGTAAATGGGCAAAGACAAAAGCACCGAGGGTAGATCCCATAATTGCCCCAGGTAGATACCACACCGTCGAGGGCCAGTCAATGGCGCACCAATACATTCCCATGCGTTGGACGTTACCGAGTAGCATCCCCGTGGTCAAAACTGGAGGAATGACGGCAGCATCGAGAAACCAACCTAAAACGGGGAGTAGAATCAGGGGGCTGCCCCCACCAGCAAGGCTACTAAAAAACCAAGCTAGACTACCTGCCAACATCAAGGTAACAATGATCATCGAGTTGTAAAGTTAATTCACAAAGAGTTACTTAATCTATTATGATATCTTCTTTGGGATCTTCGTCGGTATAATGCCATTCCACATTGGGCATAGCCTCGAAAGCTTGCCGGACGTAATCTTCCCAGAGTTTCCGCATTTTGGCTAGGTAGGGATCTCCTAGGCGCAATTGTAACTTATGACGTAGGCTTAGGCTATTAGCTTCATACATACTCAAATAGATAGGCGGTCCGACAGAAATATTCGATTTCATGGTCGAATCGATGGAAAGTAAGGCACATTTGGCCATTTCCTCTAGGGGTGTATCATAGGTAATGGTGCGGTCAAGAATCGGTTTACCGTATTTAGTTTCACCTATCTGTAAAAATGGTGTTTCTTTGGTGGCTTGAATATGATTTCCCTGGGGATAAATCAGGAATAATTGCGGTTCTTCTCCTTTAATTTGTCCCCCAAGAATAAAGTTACATTGGAAATCGATATTATCTTTTTCTAGCCAAGTCCTTTCCCTAGCTTGTACTTGACGACTTTTATCACCGATATAGTGGGCCATATCGTAGAGATGAGTCAGAGAATGGAGACTTTTATCCTCTTGATTGTGCAGATCTCTTTTTAGTTCGTGAATCACGCCTTGGCTAATCGATAAATTCCCCGATGTGCAGACCATAATTACCCTTTCTCCCGACACCGAAAAGTCAAATAATTTCCGATAGGCCGAGATATAATCGACTCCCGCATTCGTGCGGGAATCTGCCCCCATAACAATGCCAAAACGATTGATAATTCCTAAACAGTAAGTCATTTTCAGTAATCAGTGAACAGTAATCAGTGAACAGTAAACAGTAAACAGTAAACAGTAAACAGTAATTAGTAAACAGTAAACAGTAAACAGTAAACAGTAATTAGTAAACAGTAATTAGTGAAGATTGATCGGTGAATAATATCATTTAAATCTTAAAACTTAAAGCTTAAAAATTAAACCTGTTAACTTAAAGCTTAAAACTGATAACTGATAACTGATCACTGATAACTGATCACTGATAACTGATCACTGATCACTGATAACTGAATTAAGCCATAACCATACCACCATCCACATTAAAGACTTGACCGGTGATATAAATAGCGGCGGGATCGGCGGCTAAAAAACTCACCATTCCGGCGACTTCTTCCGGTTTTCCGTAACGGGAGAGGGGGATATATTTGAGAATTTCATCTGCTTTGAGGTCATGAGTCATATCAGTTTCAATAAAGCCGGGGGCCACGGCATTAACAGTGATGCCTCGACTGGCAAATTCTTTGGCTAAAGTTTTTGTTAAACCGATAACACCAGCTTTAGCGGCGCTGTAATTAGATTGACCTGGATTACCCATCAAACCAGATACAGAAGTGATGTTAATTATGCGACCGCTTTTCTGTTTTAACATCAATTTACCGACGGCACGAGTGCAGAGAAAAACCCCGGTTAAATTGAGATCGATGACTGCTTGCCAGTCTTCTAATTTCATTCTTAACATTAGGGTATCCCGGGTAATACCAGCATTATTAACTAAGACATCAATATGACCGAATTTTTTCTTGGTACTATCTACTAAATTATCTACTTCTTCGCTTTTGGCCACATCTGCTTGTAGTGCTATTGCCTTTCCCCCGGCTGCGGTAATTTCTTCGACAACGGCATCGGCAGCACTGCTAGATTTAGCATAGTTCACCACTACAGTAGCACCCTGGCGGGCTAATTCCAAGGCGATCGCTTTTCCGATCCCTCGCGAGGCCCCGGTTACTATGGCTACTTTGTCTTGTAAATGCTGGCATTCTGCGGGTAATAGTTTCATAATTTTCTGCATTCCCCAAATAATCGTCAAATCTCAAGAGAAAACTCTGTACTGATAACTTTGCTCAAAACACTTCATTATCTCACAAGCGGGTTAATCTGACCGCAGCAATGCTCAATTGCGATCGCTATGTCCCCACTTTCCTCTATAGTATCAGGGAGAATTGGCCGCCACTAATTGATCGAGTTGTTGCTGCATCAAATAACAGACTTTCTCATAACATTCGCGTACATAACGGCGGTCCCGGGCTGCTTTTTTGCCGTAACGTTCAAAAATAATTGGGGGACAAACCCGCGTATGTATCGGTACGGGTAAGGGAATATTCGGCAAGGGACCGATAGCTAGTCCCCAGGGTAAACCGAAATAGATGGGACAGGTCCCGGGGTCAATACCGAAAGGCCAAGGCATACCCTTTTCATGTAATTCTTTTAATTGAGGATAAATATCCTCGAGGACAAACAGGGTCGAGTGAGCGCCGTGGGAAATGGCGGGAATAATCGGCACTTCGTACTGTAAAGCTAGTTTAACAAAAGCTTGATTACCGGCAAAATGAATTTTATTTCTTAAACTGTGGGGACGGAAAACATCCGTAGCACCTCCTGGATAAATTAAGACACTAGCGCCACTATTCAAAGCAGCGATCGCCATTTTCGGATGGGCATGAACGGCCCCCATTTGGGCTGCTAGACTAGCTTGGGGTGGAAAAACTCGCCAGACTCGCGAATCCATCAAACCATAGATTAAGCGATCGCTGCCAAAGCGTTGAAACCAATCATACATCATCATAAACATATCGGGAGCAGCTAAACCGCCGTTATGGGAGCCGATGAATAACACTTGTCCTGAGGGGGGAATATTTTCCCAACCATCGGTTTTAACGCGAAAATAATGGTGATAAAACCAATCCAGAAGGGGGACAAATTTTTTGATCACTTGCGGATCCCGATCCTCCAATGACCAACCGGTGAGGGTATCAACAGGGGCCTTGGCCGCTTGTAGGGATAATTCGGCAAAAGTGGCCGTAGATGAGACAAAAGAACTAAAAATCTGCATTGATGGCAAGTTGATAATTTAATCGCATCTTATTATCGCAAATTTCGGTTAAAAAACCCATCGTTTGAGAACGGCTTTCCTTGATAATTTTATCATCTTTAATGTCTAATCTTCACCGTTGAACCAATTTTTATCTAATAATTGCTCTAAACTGTAAGGACATTCGGAGGGAAAATCGCCAGAAAAACCAGTTTTTTGTTGAACATAATCTAAAGCATCCTGATAGATTATCGGTAATTCATCATCTAAATAATTCTGTAAACTTGTCGTTAAATATTTTCTTAATTGAGTCCGAAAACTGATAATTTCTGCTCGCCAGTGATTGCCATTTCTTTCTGATTCTGTTGTCCAATAGTGTAAAAGTAATAAATGCCTGATTACTTGTTCAAGTAAGCTACTGACTCGGTTTTTATCTCTTTTACTCAAGCTTTCTAATTCCTCAATTAAATGGATTATATCTAATTCATCTAAGCGATTTTCCTTGAGGATTTTTATTGTTTCCTCTAACCAAAGATGTTGATCAATTTCGTAAAGTAGTGGCAGGTTTTCTCCTCCCTCTACTTGCCAGGGATTCTGATTTAAAGTTTTCATTTCGTTGTTGGCGGTTTTTAATACGAGATAAGTACCCTCATATATATATTAGGCCACTTTCTCCTAATTTTGATAGTGAGACGGGAAAAATTACCGCCCCTCCTTACAGTGCGATGCCGAAGGCACTGCGTAACAGTACGCCGATCTTGTAGGGTGCGTTAACGTAGTGTAACGCACCTCTTTACTGACTCAAGCTGTTAAAATATGTCGGATGACTTAAAGATTGGGTTCAATTTATAACTTATAACTCTACCCAATTCTCTAAACTTAATCCTTCAACCCTCAATAAATCACTGTCATTAGAAACAACAATTAAACTTTTAACTATAGCAGTAGCAGCAATTAAAATATCTTCTGCTTGTATGGGTAATCCTCTTAATCTAAGATCAGCATGAATTTCGGCTGCTTTTTCTAAAATAGCTAAATCATCTAATAAAATAATTTGATAATCCTGACAAAGTTGGTTAAATCTTTCTCTTTGTTTAGGTGCAGCAACTGCCAAAAATCCCCTCTTAATTTCAAAATAAGTAATGCAACTGATAAAGATACTTTTTCTTTGAGCTTTGACATCTTCAATTTTTTGATAAATTTCAAGATTACGCTTAATGATCAAAGAGACGATATTAGTATCTAACAAATAACTCATAATTACTTATTTACGCTTAATTGCTTCATCGAAAATAGCCATTTGTTCAGGAGTAAAGTCGCCGCCAATTTTTGACAGGATTTCTGTGGACATAATAAAGCTACAATGCTCTTTCAATTCTGCCTCTGACATAGTGTTAAATTCCTCAAAAGGTAAATTTTTTTCAAATAATTCAACCAAATGTTTCACTATTTCTGAATAATTAAGCTCCTCTTTAAATAAAGGACGGTCTTCCATTAAAATAGAAACAACTTGCTCAATTCTCTTAATCATCGATTTTTGTCTGACATCAGTTGATAACATATTTATGCCTCCAGTAAGTTTTCAATAATATTTATCAACTGCCAATATATCAAGTTTCTCGTGGTTATGCAACATCGTGAGTTTGATCCCGAAGAGAAGAGAGCGGCATAACGGTGTCTTGAGCGGGATGTACTGCCATTCTCATCATGGTAGTTTCTGTCATGTCCGACCTGTTTGGGGTGAAGATGTCTTTATGGTTAAAAGACCGCAGGGGACGCATCTTGTCAGACGAGGACATATTACACTATCTTTATGATAGTAGTAACCTGAGCCGAAACCATGAGAACAATTAGTTTTAAAACCCATGTAGGAGAAGATGGAACATTACAAATATCTTTACCGCCTGAACTTAAAAACACAGATTTAGAAGTTACCTTAGTTTATCAGCCAATATCTCTAAAAGAACAAGAAGAAAAAACTACATTTAGCCAATGGCAAGAAGGCTTCTTTGAAGAAGTAATTGGCGGTTAGGAAGGTGAATTATTAGTAAGAGAAAAACAGCCAAATTATGAGGAAAGAGCGATCAAGAATGATTAAGGATAAAAATCAGCAAACCTATAGAGACTCTAGTATTGTTGATTATTATGCCCAATTAAGCGAGCTACAGCCAGCAGAAAAGACAATTTTAACCCTGCTGCAAGAGCGTTTATCGACGATGAAAATGCTTGATTTAGGGGTAGGTGCGGGACGGACTACGAAGTATTTTGCCCCTCTTGTGGGAGAATATATCGGGGTTGATTATTCTGCGGAAATGATCGCCGCTTGTCGTCAAAAATTCCCCCATTTAGTCTGGCAAGTGGCCGATGCTAGAAATCTAGAACAATTTGCCGATAATTATTTTGATTTTATTCTCTTTAGTTTTAATGGCATTGATTATATTTCCCATGCTGACCGTTTTCTAGTTTTAGAGGAAATTAGCCGCATTGGTAAAGCGGGTGGTTATTTTTGCTTTTCTAGTCATAATCTTCAGGGAATTATCCCAGAATTCGATTGGAAAAAAAAGATTAGTTTGAATCCTTTTAGTAGCTATGTCAATTTAGTCATCTGGGCGATTTTGCGTGCCTGTAATCCCTCTCTTAGCTACGAACAGTTATTGACTGCTGACTATGCAATTATTCGGGATGAACCCCATAATTTTCGTCTCCAAAATTATTACGCCACCCCCAAAGAACAATTAAGACAGTTAAGGTCTTACTTTCAAGAGATTAAAATTTATTCTTGGAAAACCGGTCAGGAAATTAAAAGCGAACAAGAGTTAAATACTAATCTTGATCATTGGCTTTATTATCTCTGTGTTCTTCCCTAATATTATCCCGCTTTTTTGGGGGATATTGAAGTAATGCTTGGGCAAGATAATGACCGGTGTAGGATTTTTCACATTTAGCCACGGTTTCCGGTGTTCCCACCGCGATTAATTCTCCTCCCTTATCCCCTCCTTCTGGTCCCAAATCAATAATCCAATCGCTACAGCGAATCACGTCGAGATTATGTTCGATGACGATAATCGAATTACCTTTATCGACCAATCTTTGTAACACATCTAAGAGATGATGCACATCGTAAAAAGATAAACCCGTAGTCGGTTCATCAATCAAATATAGGGTTTTTCCCGTGGCCCGTCGGGATAATTCGGCCGCTAATTTCACCCTTTGCGCTTCTCCACCGGATAAAGTGGGAGCGCTTTGACCGAGTTTACAGTATCCTAAACCCACATCCACGAGAGTTTGTAATCTGGTGGTGGCCCGGGGGACATTTTCAAAGACTTTTAATGCTTCCTCGATCGTCATATCTAAGACATCGGCGATCGAATAACCTTTATACTTAACCTGTAGGGTTTCCCGATTATAACGCGCCCCTTTACACACATCACACTGCACATAGACATCGGGGAGAAAATTCATCTCGATGACGTTTACTCCTTGGCCTAGGCAAGCTTCACAGCGTCCTCCCTTAACATTAAAAGAAAACTGCCCCGCTTTGTAACCTCTAGCTTTTGCTTCGATGGTTTCGGTGAAAATCTCGCGAATAATGTCAAAAACCCCCGTATAGGTGGCAGGATTTGACCGAGGAGTGCGTCCTATCGGTGATTGGTCGATGACAATTACTTTATCAACCGCGTCCAATCCTTCCACTTTATCTAATTCTTTGGGGAAGGGAGTTAAACGGGTTAAATGATGTTGTAAAGCTGGATATAATAACTCATTAATTAAGGTGGATTTGCCTGAACCAGATACTCCCGTAATCGAGACTAATTTTCCTAAAGGAATCGTTACATCAATATTTCTTAGGTTATTTTGATGGCAATTTTTTAAAACTAAAGCATTACCATTCCCGTCCCTTCTTTGGGGAGGAGTTTCAATAACTTTGCGTCCCGATAAGTAGGCCCCTGTTATCGATTTTTTCGACTTTAAAAGACTTTTAAAACTGCCTTGACAGATGATTTCTCCGCCATGAATGCCTGCTTTTGGACCGATATCGACCACATAATCGGCTGCCCGAATCGTTTCTTCATCGTGTTCGACGACGATTAAAGTATTACCTAAATCTCGCAATCTTTGCAGGGTTTCTAACAGTTTACTATTATCTCTTTGGTGTAATCCGATGCTAGGTTCATCGAGAACGTATAATACTCCCGTTAATCCCGAACCGATTTGAGTAGCTAATCTAATTCGTTGGGATTCTCCCCCGGATAAAGTCATCGCTGGTCGATCGAGGGTAAGATAATCTAATCCCACATCGATTAAAAATTGTAGTCTCGCTTTGATTTCTTTGAGAGCTAATTCCCCAATTAATGCTTGTCTTGGGGTTAAATGACAATCATTAATTCTCTGCAAACAATCCCGAATCGGAACTCCGGTAAAATCCGTGACCGAATATTCTCCTAAACGTACCGATAAAGCTTCCGGTTTTAATCTTTTTCCGTGACAAACTTCGCAGGTTTGGTTAACAATATATTTCTCTAGTCTTTGTTTAATAACTTCCGAGGTGGTTTCTTGATAATTCCTATCTAAGATATTGATAACTCCGGCAAATTCTCGATAGTAACCGCGACCAGTATCGTAACGGTAATCATCCTCAAAATAGATCGGTTCTTTACTCCCATAGAGAATTATATCTTGCTGGGTTTTTGTTAGTTTCCGCCAAGGAGTTTGAATTTCAAAACCTAAAGCTTGCCCTAAACCGTAGAGGAGAGAAAGATAGTAGGAATTATCCTTATCTGACCAGGGGGCAATAGCAGAATATACTGGCTGTTTTGGGTCTGGAATGACTAAATCTGCCGAAAATTTCCGTAAACTGCCCAATCCGTGACAGTTGGGACAAGCACCGTAGGGAGAATTAAAAGAGAATAAACGGGGGGATAATTCTTCCATAACGGCCCCGTGTTCGGGACAGGCAAATTTTTCAGAAAAGACAATTTCTTTGGTAACTTCGGGATTATCTTCGTTATTCTCATCGAGAATTTCCACAATCGCTACACCGTCGGAATGCTTTAAACAAGTGGTTAAAGAATCCACTAATCTTTCCTGTAAACCCTCTTTTTTGATCAGGCGATCAATAACAATTTCGATATCATGAAGATGTTTTTTATCTAACTCGATGCCCTCGGATAATTCTACTACCTTGCCGTCAATCCGCACCCGAGCAAAGCCTTGGGAGGCTAAACTAGAGATTAATTGCTTATGAGTGCCTTTTTTGCCGCGAATTACCGGGGCTAAGATTTGAAAACGGGTTTTCTCGGCTAATTCCATCACTCGATCGCACATTTGATCGATGGTTTGGGGGGCAATATTGCGATCGCAATGGGGACAATGGGGTTCACCGGCACGACCGAACAATAAACGCAAGTAATCGTAAATTTCCGTTACAGTTCCCACACTAGAGCGGGGATTGTGGGAAGTGGATTTTTGGTCGATGGAAATAGCCGGACTTAAACCCTCGATCGCATCCACATCGGGTTTATCTAATTGTCCCAAAAATTGGCGCGCGTAGGCGCTGAGGGACTCCACATAGCGGCGCTGTCCCTCGGCAAAAATAGTGTCGAAAGCGAGGGAAGATTTGCCCGACCCTGAAACTCCCGTAAAAACAATCAACTGATTGCGGGGTAATTCGAGATCAACATTTTTGAGATTGTGTTGTCGGGCGCCACGGATACGGATCGAGTCAGTTTGAGCCATCGGATGGTGCCAAGTAGTCCTTAACAATAATAGCTTTGACGAATGGATTTCAGCCACTAGAAAACCAGTCTTCTATCATATCAAAAGATTCTCGGGGTTAAACCGCCCGTTCGAGAAACTCGCGCATATCTCGATCGGCCCCAGGACAACAGCTATGACTCGCTTCTTCTTCTAAATGGGCTAAAACTGGGCAATTAATCCGATAATCTGGTTCTTTTGACCGTTCTAGCTGCAATTCGTACACTTGTTTTTCCAGTTGTTCAATGCGGTCCACGAGAGCGCGAATAGCCACCGCTTCCGAGTCGAGTAAATCACCGTGTTCGAGGGGTTCCACCCGCGTCCCGGCGCGATAGATTAAACGACCTGGTACACCAACAACGGTACAATCGGCGGGAATATCGCGCAGAACCACAGAACCAGCACCGACGCGAACGTTATTACCCAGATAAATATTACCTAAAACCTTAGCCCCAGCGCCGACGACCACATTTTCCCCTAGAGTCGGGTGACGTTTACCGCTTTCTTTCCCCGTCCCTCCTAAAGTAACTCCTTGATAGATGAGGGCATAATCACCGACAATGGCGGTTTCTCCGATGACAACTCCCATGCCATGGTCGATAAAAACACCCTGACCAATTTGGGCGCCGGGGTGGATTTCGATACCAGTCAGAAAACGGGCAAGATGGGAAATTAAACGGGGAATAAAGGGAATCCCGATGTGATATAGCCAATGGGCGAAGCGATGGCACAGTAAAGCCTGTAATCCGGGATAACAAAACAGTACCTCTAACCAGTTGCGGGCAGCGGGGTCACGTTCAAAAATGATCTTGAAATCGGCTAGGAGAATAGATAACACGAGTCTTGATTCCATATTGATCGAGCTTATACTAAACCATGTTATCACCCTGGTAAATGAGCCGTTCAACTAAAAAGCGATCGGGTCTCTCCTTCTCCTAGTTCGCTTTTACTGGCCTTGGCCAAATTTTGAAGATATCCTTAATTTCTCTCTTGTTTAATCTTCCTTTAACTTGGGGCTGAAAAAATGGGATTGTTTGGCGTTTTTTTGCAGGGTTTCAGCTAAAAATATGATTAAGGCTATCTATCGTCACCAGGGGAAATTTTTATTAACTTTGCTGTCAATTGCTGGCAGTATCAACATTGTTACCGAATCGGCCTCAGCTTTAAATATAACCCGATTGAGCAGTCTTGGCAATAGTACAACTGCTGCTAATAACTTCGGGTCAGAAATTCCCGCTTACGACCCCGCTAGTCGCAGATTATTCCTGACCGGTCCCAATAATCGTCTAGATATTGCCGATATCAGCAATCCCGCTAGTCCAATTCGCTTACCCTCGATCGATCTTAGCTCCTACGGTGCGGGGGTTAACAGCGTTGCCATCAAAAATGGTATCGTGGCCCTGGCCATGGAAGCTAATCCCATTACCAATAACGGCAGTGTGGTCTTTTTCGATACTAATGGTGTCTTTCAGAGTCAGGTTACTGTGGGTGCTTTACCAGATATGTTAACCTTTACTCCTGACGGTAATCGGGTTTTGGTCGCTAATGAAGGGGAAGCAGCTAATGGTATCAATCCCGATGGTTCCGTTAGTATCATTAACCTTAGTGCTGGTGTTCTCAATCCCACGGTCAACACTGCCACCTTTACCAGTTTTAATGGTCAAGAGAATGCTTTAAGAAATCAGGGAGTCCGCATTTTCCCCGGTCAGACGGTTTCCCAAGATGTGGAACCAGAATACATCACCGTTTCCGACGATGGAACCTCTGCATGGGTGTCTCTACAGGAAAATAACGCTATTGCGATAGTCGATATTGTTAACGCTCAAGTCACCAGTATTTTACCTTTAGGAGCTAAGGATTTTAACGCACCGGGTAATGGTTTAGATGCAAGCGATCGAGATGGGGTAGTATTTGGAGGGGCGACTAATTCCCCAGCAGTGAGAATTAATAACTGGCCGGTTTTTGGCCTATATCAACCGGATACGATTGCTACCGTTACCATCGCCGGACAAACCTATTTAATTACTGCCAATGAAGGGGATACTAGAGATGAGAACAGACGAGTTTCTACTCTAACTTTAGACCCCAATGTTTTCCCTGATGCCGCCAACTTGCAATTAGCCCAAAATCTCGGTCGTTTGGATGTTTCTAGCATTGACGGACTTAACGGCCAAGGTCAATATAGCCAACTTTTTGCCTACGGGGGTCGTTCTTTTTCGATTTGGAATGTCACTAATGGACTGTCTCAAGTCTTCGATAGTGGCGATGATTTTGAACAAATTCTAGCGGCTTTTTCGGCAACTCCCCTAACTGCTAGTATTTTTAATTCCGATGGTAATCCTATCAGCTTCGATACTCGTAGCGATAACCGCGGGCCAGAACCGGAAGGTTTAGCAGTGGGAACTGTAGGCAATCGTCTCTATAGTTTTGTGGGAATAGAAAGGGCTGGCGGTTTCATGGTTTATGATATAACCGATCCCGATAATCCTTTCTTCACTAATTATATCAACGATTGGCAATTGGGCGATATCTCCCCCGAAGGATTATTATTTATTCCCGCTGCCGATAGTCCTAATGGCACTCCCCTGTTAATTGTTGCCAATGAAGTTAGTCGTAATGTGGCGATTTATTCCGTCAAACCTGTCCCAGAACCTAGCGCAGTTTTAGGATTGCTAACCCTCGGATTAGCTGGTTATGGTTTGAAAAAGGGAATTACTAATCACATCCCGTAAAATGGTAGCGCCTCCGACCAATGGGGGCGTTTTCCCATTTGCCAATCCAAATAGGCTAAATCGAGGATATCGGGGGCATTTATGCCTAAACAACTGGGTGTGGCTAATCTTTGATAGGAAATAGTTAAGTTTTCTAAAGTCCGCTGCCATTGTTCTGGAGTCATCAGCCTATCAGCTAAATAAACCCGATTACCCCGATAGATGCCCACATACAATTTTCCCCTAGTTGCGGGCATTTCTAGGGCTAGATGGGTATCAAGGGGGTAAAAATCCCGTTGTGACCAAGCAAAGGCCGCTAAACTGGAGACGGTAAAAATCGGTAGCTGTAATTGTTGTGCTAGGGTTCTACCCGTGACTATACCGATGCGGGTACTGGTAAAGCTCCCCGGCCCCTTAGCGGTGGCTAGAAAGGCTAAATCAGCCCATTTTTGGGGGGCTAGGAACTGTTTTAGATAGGGGTGGAATAGGTTCGATAAGTCCCTGTCTAAGTCCCAAGTTTGTTGACGACTATCATCGCTGAAATTAGAGAGGGCCAGTCCTAGTTGGGGACTGCTGGTATGCAAGGCTAATCCATAGACAGGGGAAGACAAGTCAATCTTTCTGTATCAGTAAGTTTTTATGGGTCGCCTGGGATTCGAACCCAAGACCAATCGGTTAAAAGCCGAGTGCTCTACCGCTGAGCTAGCGACCCGTTTCGTGTTCTGCACACGATTCATCAATATAACATCTTATCTGGGCTAAGTCAAGGGGTAATTTAAATTTGATTGACTCGCATTTCCACGATCGCCTCACGGCTACTCTGGGGTTCCAGGTAGTTCAAATGTTCGCCTGTGTTGAGGGCGTTGCGGGGGGCGCTCCAGGGTTCGAGACAGATATAATTTTTATCTTTCAGAGTCCAAAAAACTATAGTTGTATAGAGATCGTCGTAACCGATAACAATTTGACGTTGATGATAGGAATCGCTAAAACTACTTTGATGGCGCGTAATTTGCGGAAAAGCGGCATCAATTTCTTCGAGATTAAAGTCAAAGTTGCCGGAGTAGGAATGGAGGGTTTTCCTGCGTTGGTCGAGGTATTGGGAGGAGGGAATATCAAAAGATAATCGGGTTTTATCGGTGACTTGAAAATAGGGATGGAACCCGATAGAAAAGGGCATTTTTTCGGGTGAAAGATTAATAACTTTTTGGTGAATTTTGAGGCTGTTTCCTTGCAGTTGATAGGTAAAGATTAATTGAAAATCAAAGGGATAGACTTGACGAGTTGCTTCATTACTGTTTAATTCTAGGGTTAAACTAGCGGCAGTTTCGGTGCTTTGTTTGCTCACTTGCCAGGGTAAATCACGAGCAAATCCGTGTTGTTTGAGGCTATAGTTTCGGCCTTGGTGTTGATAGGTATTATCGGGTAAGTTGCCGCAGATAGGGAATAAAATCGGGACTCCTCCTCGCACACTGAGGTTAGGATCTTTGAATCTTTCTCTGTCCAGATATAAAATATCTTCTCCGCAAATTCGCCAACGGGTGATGATTCCTCCCCTAGCGGGAACCACTTCCAGATAAGCGTCAGCTTCTTCATCCTTGAGACAATAGGTAAGATATTGATTTTGGTTTTGAGTGATAGTAAAGGTCATATCAGTTATCAGTTATCAGTTATCAGTTATCAGTTATCGGTACAGCTGACTAAAAAGCTGATTGCTAACATAGAACGTAGGTTGGGTTGAAGCATGAAACCCAACACCCGCTCATGTTACGCTACTACTAACCCATCCTAACAAATAATTGTGCCTCCCTACTTAGCTTAACCAATGAGGTTTTAGATTCGGCCCTTGTGAATAAGCTGAGATAGCCTAGCTTGAGATGAAAATTTGGGTAAGAAAATAGGCAATTGCGGCACTACCAACGGGTACAGTGAGATTATCTATACCTAGTTTCGAGAAAGTTTCTAGAATAGTGGCTCCGATCGCTGTTAATAAAGATACTAGAATAATTGGCGGATTAATGCCATTAACAAAAGATAAAATAATCAAGCTGACTAGAAAGCTGACTCCTAACATAGTCAGGGAACCTTCCAGACTTTTGCCACTGCCGAAAATTTTGTAGGGATGTTGACCAAAATTTTGTCCCACTAGGGCTGCTAATCCGTCTCCTAAAGCCATAATTAAAATACCCATTGCCGCATATTCGGGGTGAGAAATTGGCCAAAAATAAGCCACGAGAACACCGATACTAACAGCATAAAAAAAAGTTCCCCAACTGCGGCGGCCAACACTATTAAGACTGGGTAAAATGGGGAAAAAATAGGATAGGATAGCAATAATTGCCGCTAGGATGGCCGCACTTATTCCCACCCAAGCGGGGATATTTAACCACCAAGCAAAAAGGATGACGTTTCCTGTGCCAATGTGGACAACTTTGCGGGTAATTTCGCCATCGGTACTGAAAAGACTTTTTAATTTTTCAGCGATCAGAATCAGAACAGCTAGGTAACAGGCGACTAAACCGATCGAAAATAGGAGAGAGTGGGATAGTTCCACGTGGCAAAAGCGAAAATTGACTATCTATTTAGTTTAGGCGATCGAGGTGACATTGATGAAAGGAATTTTTATTGGCTTAATTGAGGGATATAGACGGTTTATTTCGCCGCTATTTCCCCCTTCCTGTCGTTTTCAACCCACCTGTTCCCAGTATGCCATGGAAGCGATTGATCGCTTTGGTGTGCTGCGGGGTTCTTGGTTAGCAATTAAGCGTATTCTCCGTTGTCATCCCTTTCACCCCGGAGGTTACGATCCCGTGCCTCCCTGTAACCACAAGCACGATTAAAAGTCACAGCAGTTATCTCAATGGTGAGATAAGAAGTTTTCGTTTTGGGGATTCAGGAGTCAATACCAAATTAGGTTATACTTCATTTTTAGGGTAAAGTCTGTAAAACTCTTGATATTTTTAGACCCGTTGATGATTGCCTATTTTCTTTGGGGAAAACGCTCGATATCGGCGATACCATAAAAGATGATCTGTTTATCTTTTAAACGTAGTCGATCGACCCTTAATTGAGTACCATCGAGAGCAAATTTATCTAAATCCATGAGGTTGTTAACGTGGCTGATTAAAGCTTCTCCTAAAGCTTTTGATCTTTCGTTGCCTTGGTAAACCACATCAACAAATTGAATTTTTCGCCGTTCTTCCACAACCACAGCCGTGGTCATTTCTAGCAGAATCGGTTCTTCTTCTGCCAATTTGATTAGACTTTTCAGAGTTAAAGTTTTGTCGTCATTGAGAATTAATTCTGTGTTCTGACAGTGAATTGATTTACCTTCGTACTCTAATCTTTGCAGTTTTTCGACGATAAAAGGTGTATTAAAAGAGGTGGTTAAGTCTTCTTCCGTTAAAACTACCCGCAAAGTGGCCCGGGTCGGTTGACGGAGTTTTACCTGTCCGGTAAAAATGGCACTAAAATCGATCGCCACCGCCTGCACATACAATTCCATGGCTTCGATGCGTAGGCCATTGTACATGAGCATCGACTGACCGATAAAGTCAAAACCGTCGATACTGCCTTGGAGTAATTTGGCTACGGGTTCGGCGCGGACAGTGGCTGTCAGCTTGCCTGTGCGTTTGAATAATGCAGCGATCGCAGCACTCACCACCTTACTGATGAGTTGATCGCCGCTCTGATTGGGAAAAGGTAAGCTACCAAACACGCCTGCTGTCATATCTCTCATAAGTGGGACTGCAACGATCTTAACATTATTTAAAGTTTCTTTACATATCGTTTTATTAATCAGGATGATAAGGAATCTGTATAATTCTGTAGAGGTTATAAATTTTTAGCGGTCTATCCCGTGCTAGGGGATAGGATAGAAAAACGCTACTATCCCAGTGATATAGCGTTTTTCACTTAGAAAATCGGGGTTAAAAACGTGGTTGCCATTTCAGATCAACAACCGTTAGCCGCTACCCACAACCACAGCGATCGAGTGGCGGTATTATTGATGGGATACGGGGAGGTGGAGAGTTACGAGGACTTTGCCAACTATAATGAACAGGCCTTAAATCTGCTGACGGCTAAGTTCGCTCCCGTACCGACTTGGGTTTATCCTCCCCTAGGGAAATTATTGGCTATATTTGACCTGCACGAATGGCAACACCAGCATAATCACTTTATTTCGCCCCATAACCACATTTTCGAGCATCAAAGACAGGAAATCGAGCGCAATTTACAGGCAAAATGGGGTAATCGGGTGGAGGTATTCAAAGCGTTTAACTTCTGCGCGCCTTTTTTACCAGCACAGGTATTAGGGGAAATCCGCGAACGTGGATTTGAGAAGATTTTGATCTATCCTCTCCTCGTGGTTGATTCTATCTTTACCAGTGGCATTGCGATCGAACAAGTTAATAAAGCTTTAGCTCAAGGACAAACGGGAGAACATTGGGTTAAAGGATTGCGCTATATTCCCTCGTTTTATAACCAACCCGCTTATATAGATTTAATGGCGCGGTTAGTGGAGGAAAAAATCGCTGCCGAGGTAGCTAGTAGCTGTCTTCCCTCGCAAATTGGCATTATTTTAATGAATCACGGTTGTCCCCACGAAGCTAAGGGATTTACGTCGGGAATCGATGAAAGTCAAGCTTTATACGAGTTGGTCCGGGAAAAATTAATCTATCGTTATCCCTTGATTTCTGTGGGTTGGTTAAATCACCAAACCCCCTTAATTAAATGGACGCAACCGAATGCGGAGTTAGCGGCGAAGAATTTAATCGAATTGGGGGCCAAAGCCTTAATTTTCATGCCGATTGGCTTTGCTACGGAAAATCACGAAACTTTACTGGATGTAGAGCATATTATCGAAGCTTTACGCCGCAAACACGACCAAGTTAATTATGTGCAGATGGCCTGTGTCAACGATAACCCCGAATTTTGCCAGATGGTCGCCGATTGGGCCGAGGAACATATCGAAGCTTTGCTATCACAAGAGGCTTTATCTGTCAATAGTTCTGTAACAATTCCTCACATTCATTCCGATCACCATCATCACCACGGACACCACCACCATCATTGAAAATCAGTCCCACCACTTGTCACTTTTGGAAGTATAATCTATAATTGTGCTTTCTTGGGTACGTAGCTCAATGGATAGAGCATCCGCCTTCTAAGCGGACGGTTGTAGGTTCGATCCCTACCGTACCCGTTATTGCCGATTAGGGAGCGGATAGGCGGATGTGGTAGACCGCCAATTGCAAATCGAGTTGCTCTGATGGGCTTCTGGTCTTGCATTGAACTTGAGGTGGCGTGAATTCTGCTTAGAGGAATGAAATTTGAAATTGTTACCCCGTTGGGATTTACAGTTAGAACTTCAGAAGGTTATTGGCAGAGGCTAATAGGCAAACATCCTGACCTTGAGGAGTTGGGGGAATTAGTGACCCTTACCCTAGCTTCACCGGATGAAATCCGACGCAGTAGCGGCGATGCTGGGGTACTGCTATTCTATCGCCAGCGACGGGAAAAACGTTGGGTTGTGGCAGTGGCTCGGCGTTTAAATGGAGATGGGTTCTTGATTACTGCCTACCAAACCGATGGGATTAAAGAAGGGGAAACGCTATGGCTCAAGTAAAAGTTTTCTATGAACCAGAAACGGAATTACTGACTGTCTTCTGGCAGGAACCCAGAAAGGAGCAGATTTGTACTGAACTGGGGGATGGGGTGATTTTGATTAAGGATTCCACCAGTGGCGAGCCGATTGGCTTGGAAATTCTCTCCTATCGTCCTGGGGACAATCGCTTTGATGCGGTGAGCGTCGAATTGGGGCAGTTGAGTCCCGTCAGTTGATATTAATTCTGTTTAATTTAGTTTGCGATCGAGTTGAGGGTCAGTCAAAGGCGAATGGGACATACTGCGTCACAATATCTCACGGAATGAGGATATAGAGCCTAAGAAGGAGTAAAACAAGAGAAACTACCTGAAACTCCTTCTCAAAAAACAGAAGCGATCGCTAGTGTGAGAGATAGATAAGTTAAGATTTGTGACGCGATCACGACAAAGCAGAATTAATAGTTCCAGTGGTTCAGAGAGATAAACTGATTAATAAGGGTTACGTTAGCAGTTTCAAGATTGGCGATCGCCTTGACAATTGCTTTGAAACTCATTTTCTTTGAAGGATTTGCCTCTTGATAAATTGCCAAAATTCCGGGATGATAGGAATTTACTGCGTGGAGAGATTGAAAGTCGCGACAGTTAAGGGTCAATAGGATGCGATCGGCATTTCTAGCATAGTCCAGAACGATGAAATCTGGCTGACTCATCAGACCAGCTTGGTTAACTGTAATCACTTCATGTCCAGCCTGTTGCAGCAATTTCACTAACACTTTATCTTGAGCATCTTCATCAATAAGTAACTTTAGGAACCCAGGGCTACTCCTCTCGCTTCTAGGTAACGACGTTCTGCGTCTGCTTCCTGCTGCAACAGTTCTTGATGAGTTTGGCAGTATTCAATTGCTTCGAGAACGGCGGCTAAGGGTAATTCTTTGCTGTCGGCGACTTCTTCAGGAGTCATTTTGTTGACAATCATATCTGACCAAACAGTGAAAGCTGTCAGCTTGCTGCCTTTGACGTATAGTTGCTGTCGCCAGGAATGAGGACGTTTCTCTAAATACTGCCATTGAGTTTTCGCTACGTTGGTAGTCATGCTGATGCCTTGATGAAAGCTGGTATCCCTAGTCTATCAGCTAGTTGGAGCTTAATCGGTTTAGGGCGGAAGGCAAGGGATAGTTAGGGAAAAAATGTAAAGATTTATAAAATTGTAGCTTTTAATACAGTTGTGGGGGGGGGATGTGTATGGTTGTCTGAGTTCTTGTTTAAGTTTCAGCAAGAAAAAGAGGTTAAAATGCTCAAAAACTCAGCCGCCATCTCTGCTCTAGTCGTTCCTTTTTTATTTTTTCCGACTCAAGCTCAAGCGATCGTCGCTTTACAAAGCTTTACGGGTGGTAGTGTGCCTAGTGGTGTTGATGGAACGCACAGGACCATAGGATGGTCATTTACCGCTAATGACAATCTCTCGGTAACTTCTTTAGGGCTATGGGATCAAACTCCGGCAGACCCTTTACGGCAATCTCATCAGGTTGGTTTATGGAGTTCAACTGGAACTCTGCTCGGTTCCGCTACTATTCAAACCAATAGTCCATTAACCGGTAGCTTTCGCTATGCGGCGATCACGCCAGTTGCTTTGACCAGCGGGTTAACGTATTTTCTAGGTTCAGAAGTTTATGACCCTTTTTCTGATAGATATACAAGTGGTGCTAGTTCGATCGTCACAGCCCCAGAAATTACCTTTTTAGGCACGGCAGTTAACAATTCGGCTGGTGGTTTCTCTTTCCCTTCTAACACTGCATCTGGCAATGGCCGTTTCGGTCCTAATTTTCAGTTTCAAGTTATCTCTACATCTGTTCCCGAACCTTCCTCTACTCTCAGCCTCTTAGCCCTCGGAACTCTCGGCGCAGCTTCAACCCTGAAGCGCAAATTGAAGCCATCCAAATCAGCCGAAAAAGAAACCACAAAAGTAGGCTAAATTGCTTCTAAAAATACCATAAATGCTCCCTTCATTTAGTCAGTTGAGGGGGGTATTTATTGCCTAACTCTCTCAATCTATAATGTTACCAGTGTAAAATAAATAAAAGGGGTTATTCATAATGAGTCCACATCCGTATAACTTTGACAACTTTCTCTTCTGGAATAACCGGATAAACCAAACGATGCTGAATATTAATACGTCGGGAATAATAGCTCGCTAAATCGCCACTGAGTTTCTCATAAACAGGATAAGATTGATAGGGATTTGACTTAAGAATATTTAATAAC
>SFBL01000082.1 GCA_007095785.1 Microcystis aeruginosa Ma_SC_T_19800800_S464 | reverse complement strand
CAGTCGATTCTCGATTCTCAAGGTCGTGTAATTGGTACTTGGGCCGATGTGTTAAACCGCGCTGGTATCGGTATGGAAGTAATGCACGAGCGTAATGCACATAACTTCCCCTTAGACTTAGCTAGTGGTGAACAGGCTCCTGTAGCTCTGATTGCTCCCGCTATCAATGGTTAATTCCTAGTCTGAATGAAAAGGCACTCCCGCGAGGGGGTGCTTTTTTGTTGTTAGAATTGGGGAACAATGAAAAACGCTGGAAAATGCTTATTCTCAAACAATCATCATTATGACCGCTCTCACTGAAAAATATACTCTTAGTCAATATTTTGAGCGGGAAATACAATCCCAAACTCGCCATGAATATCTTGATGGAAAAATTATTGCTATGACAGGAGGAACACCGACTCATAACCGCATTATTAGTAATTTATTAGTGGCTTTATATACTGGCCTAAAGAATCAACCCTATGCCGTTTTTGTCACCGATCAGCGTTTATGGATACCTGAGCGTCAAATAGCTACCTATCCTGATATTATGGTGATGCCTGAACCTCTCACTTATCAAGAAGGACGCAAAGATACTTTAATTAATCCTGTTTTAATCGCTGAGGTTTTGTCTGCTTCAACAGCAAGTTACGACAGAGAAGAAAAGTTTGCCGCTTATCGAACCATTGCAACTTTTCAGGAATATTTATTGATTTCTCAGGAAAAATGTTATATTGAACATTTTCAAAAGGAAGGCGATTGCTGGGTGTTTACAGCTTATGAAAATCCTACTATAATAACTTTAAAACCTTTGCGGGTTGAGGTAGAGATGGCAGATATTTATAATAAGGTAATCTTTAGTTAAGGCTTTAAATTTGAAGCTTTTGTTATCATTAAACTAGACTAATCTTGGTCAGGAGTTAATTTTATGATATCCCCTCAAATTATTGAACTGGAACAAAAGTTACGAAATTTTTCGTTTGAAGATAAACAATGGTTATTAGAACAGTTACATAAGCATTTAGAAGTTTTAAAAGAAAATGTAAATAGAAAACAGGCCAAAGATTTGATTATAAAAACATTAAATGAGGTTCAAAATATGCCCGATAATTGTTATCATGAAGTTTGGCAAAAATTTGATGACGCTTGTGTGAGAATTTCAGGAAACTTAGAAGAATCTGATTTACTATGATGTTTGCTCAAGATTCACCTCTTGTTATTCTTGATACTTCGGTTTTTCTTTCAGCTTTGTTAAGTAAAAATCCTAACAGTGCGCCTTGTCAAATTATTCGTTATTGGCGAGAGGGTAGATTTAAGTTAGTTATTTCTCCTCAATTATTGGAGGAATTGGTTGAAAAACTATTAGTAAAAAATATTGACAGAAATGATATTAAGGATATTTTAACGGCTATTTTTTATACTGCTATCAAAATTCAAGGCATTTATCAAGGAACGCTACTCGAGCAGGTTGATCAAAATGATAATATGTTCTTGGCAGCCGCTTACGAAATAGGTGCTGATTATCTAGTTTCTTTAGATAAAAAACACATTTTGCCGCTAAAGCATTATCATCATACACAAATTTTATCGCCAAATTTATTCTTACAAGTCTTACAAAATAGTTAAAGTAAAAAATGCGATCGCATCTATCTGTAAAGAGATAATCCTAATCGTTAGGATTTCTTTGAAGATAGGATTTAAACACAGGATTAATGGTAAAATAGGACGAGGTTTCTGATGGTAATTTATCCAGTAAACAGCGTCTCATTAATGATTGAATTGTTTGCCAAAATTCAGAAGTAGATAAGTCAAGATTAGCAGTTTTGGAAAACTTTTCTACCGCTTCAGTTTGATTAGCTAACCAGTGCATCACCTTTTTTTCTGTTGCGGATAAACGCTGTAAATGACATTCGATCGAGTTTTCTATATCCCCTAAATAAATTTCATTGTTCATTTGTTCTAAAAATAGGGATACTTCTCCATCAAATAGTTCAATAATGGTTGAGTAGATGATATTTAACCAGTTAAGATTACCTTGATAAAGTTCGCTCAGTTCCGTCCATTTCTCCTCACTTTTTAAACCGTATTCTTTGAATATTTCTTCAAATTCTGTTGTTAAACCTTGCAGGTATAAAGTTTTAATTTTATCGGATTTTAAGGTGACAAAATCTCTGGGAAGTTCCCAACTAATTAAAATTAAACAACTTTGATGAGATGTGGTAGCGATTTGCTGAAAAAATTTATGATAATCCTGACAGTCGCTTAAATATTTACCTGCTAATTCCCCTGGTTTAAAAATATTCTGCACATCATCAAGAATAATTAAACAACGATAGGAGCTTAGATAATCTATTATATCAGGTAAGGGGGTTGATAGAGATTGGTTGAAAAACTGTTTTAGATCATCTTTAAGAGTAGTTAACTGGGGAATATTTTCCAGGCTGCGATAAATAATATAATCAAATTGTGGGGCAATTTCTGAAACTAATTTAAGGGTTAAAGCTGTTTTTCCAATTCCAGTTAACCCATAAATGGTAATTAATCGAGTTTTATTATTTAGCCACTCTTTTAAGGTTGATATTTCTAAGTTACGTCCATACTTACAGTTTAATTCAGGTGCTTTTGCTAGGTCAATCATGGGAGATTTATTATTATGTAAAGAATATGATCGGTTTTGGTTATCATTAGTCGTTTGAATAATTTGACCACCAATATTGATGTTATCAATTTGTAACAAACAATTCCCCGAATGATAAGCTTGAGAAACCCGATATTTTCTTTCTAACTTGGATCGTAAATTATCTTTATTAACATCTTCGTCTAATACCTTACCCAACTTTTTCCATAAGTTAGCAGCCTCTTTTTTAATATGAGATTCACTACAACCATTAAAAGATTGAGCAATTTGCCAATATTTTTGACCTTGCCAAACCCCTGTCAAGATTGCTTCTTGTACTGGTGTCAGATGAGACTCCACTTTCTCAAACATGGTTCTTCGTTCTTAATTGATTAGTTCGCTCTAGATCAAAAACAATTGACAAAAATCGCCAAATGTCTTTCTCTATAAGGGTTTAATCTCTTATAACCCCGTCCATTGCATAAGACAAACCGAAGAACCTCAAACATTAAATCATCAACATATTGCAAAACTTGGTCAATATTATTCATTTCTGGTTAAAAAATTAGAGGGGTAATCAAATATATTATACCAAACGGAACGAAGACTGTACCGTAAACTACCTATAAATTGTGTACCAAAGCCTACTTTGGTACTAAAATCAAGCGCTACAATACTGAGATGTTAGGTAAATCAAGCTGATTAGTCCTATTTGCTTGCTAGATTGTCATCATAGCCCATTTTGCGGTGACATGATCATCTTTTCCCTTTCAAAAATCAATGAAGTAATCTTTAAGTTATGTATCAAGAACTACTGAGTAGCGCCAAGCCTGGATTGATCCTCATTATGATTGATCAGTCATATTCAATGTCAGATAAATACACCGATTTAAATAAAGCAGAGTTTGCAGCATTAGCCGTTAATCGAGTCATCGGAGAAATTATCACTGCTTGTTCATCAGGTGATGAGATTAGATCTCTTGCATAAGTCTAGAAAAAATAGGATAAAATAGTCCAAGAGTTAAGATTGAAAGATGACTTACGAACAAGTAAAAACTTTAAAGCCAACAGAGTTCAAACGCGTGTGTGGCGTGTATCCAGATACATTTAAGGATATGGTAACAGTCCTAAAGGCAGAAAAAGTTTGGCAAAAAAAGACAGGTAGACCTAGCAAATTGAGTACGGAAGACCAACTACTAATAACATTAGAGTATTGGCGAGAATATCGCACCTATTTTCATCCGGGAAATAGTTGGGGTGTTAACGAATCAACGGCGTATAGAATTGTTAGGAAAGTAGAGAATATTCTCATCAAATCAGGTCTGTTTAATCTACCGGAAAAAAAAGCCCTATTAGAAAGTAATAGTGAAATAGAAGTAATAGTGGTGGATGTGTCAGAACAGGAGATAGAAAGACCCAAAAAAAAACAGAAATCATACTATAGTGGCAAGCAGGTATACCACACATTAAAGTCGCAAATCGTTGCCGATCAAAAAAGCGAGCAGGTAATCTGTGTCCGTTGTGATAAAGGAAGAGTCCATGATTTTCGACTGTGGAAAGAGAGCAAAATAAGGTTAAATAAGGAAATAGAAATATTAGGGGATAAAGGCTATCAAGGAATTCAGAAAATCCATCAAAACAGTCAAATTACTCATAAAAAAAAGAAAAAAGAAAAACTAAGTAAAGAGCAAAAAAAAGCCAATAGTCAGTTATCACAACGGCGCATAGTTATAGAACATATTCATCGTCGTCTCAAAATATTTCGGATACTTTCATCAAGATACAGAAATCGCAGACGGCGATTTGGTCTGAGATTGAATTTGATTGCTGGTATCTACAATTACGAACTTCGTTACCGACAAAAGGATATATCTTGATTACTTTTGCAAGAGATCTAATTTGTTCCGCATTTAAATTAACCCAAGTTACTAGTTATAAGCTTCGCTAGTTCGAGCCCCCTAAATCCCCCTTAAAAAGGGGGACTTTGAGTCTGGTTCCCCCCTTAAAAAGGGGGCTGTTTCATTCTCCATCTTAAAACAAGAAGTCAGAGAGGCAGAAGGCAGAGGGCAGGAGGCAGGAGGGAGTTTTTTCAAGAGAGAAAATCATTATTATTAAAAAAAAGCCTCCCCCCCTCTCCCCACACCCCACACACTCCCTACCCTTCCTAATTTTCAGCCGACTTTGAAACGACCCTCTCAGGCAAGGGGGGGATTCCCTCTAGTGAATGTTGGATACGTCCTGCCAGGTTAAGGAAACTCAGTGAGCCAAGAATCCCTCGCATAAGTGCTTCGGGGAGTGTCAATCGGTCCCCATTGTGCCAAAGCTCCAGTAAGGGCTGAATAATCTTTGCTGTCAAAGCGCATCAAGCTGATGCCAGAAAAATTGATTTTTGTAAATAATAATTTCAACCAGCTCGCTACTAGCATAGGATAGAAACGTCGAATTTTCAGGAGGAGTGACGATGAAAGACAGTTCTATATTCCGACGTTTCCCGCAGCTATTTGCGGGTTTGTCGGTGCTATCGATCGCCCTCGTTGTGAGTTCCTGGATAGCGGCGCGCTCGATCTTGGCGGTGAAACGGGCCAGCGATGTTTTTGTCGTGACCGGTTCGGCAAAAAAGGCGATTACATCCGATTATATTCTCTGGCGTTTATCGGTTTCCAGTCAACAACCCACCGCCCGCGAAGCCTACCGCGATCTGACCAGGCAAACCGAGCGGATACGAGCTTATCTCAAAGAAAAACAAGTTCCCGACGAGGCAATCACCACTAATGCGATCGAGACGATGCCGATTCCTGAAGTAACGACTAACGGCCAGGAAACTGGGCAAATTCTTGCCTATCGCCTCACCCAACGCTTCGAGATTCGAGCGGGGGATGTGGCCCGTTACACGGAACTTTCTAGGCAGGTAACGGAATTGATCGAGGAGGGAATTAACCTCGTCTCTGAACCCCCCCAATACCTTTACACCCAACTGGATAAGCTGCGGGTGGAAATGGTGGCGGCAGCGACCAAGGATGCGAGAGCGAGGGCTGAGGCGATCGCCAGTAGTACTGGCAGTCGGGTGGGAAGGGTGCGCGATGCGAAAACGGGAGTTTTTCAGATCACCTCGCGCAATTCCACCGACGTGAGCGATTCGGGAATTTACGACACTTCCTCGATCGACAAAGATATTACCGCGGTCGTTTCGGTGACGTTTGGGATCGAGTGAATTACAAAACAATCCTTACTGCTTCCAGACAGGGGATCATCTGTGCTAGAGCTAGACTGGACGATGAGAGCAATAGGAACTACGCTAATCTCGGCCAAGCGGATTAGCGTTTCCAAAACTAATCTCAAAGATTTTGCGCTTTTGACGCTTCCTTTGGCAGACTTACCGTTTGATACCAAATCCTGTTATAATAGGGTAAATAAAAACAAGGAGATAAAATGCCCAAGAAAGCTTAATTAGCCGAACATCTAAGTTCAGAGTAACTGAAAGATAGATACAGAAGCAGTCAAGACTCAGTAGAAACAAGAAGATGGCACTTATTGCGTAGAATATCCTTAGGATGGACAATCAAAAATGCGGCAGTAGCTGTGGGATTAGATTATCAATATATTTTTATAATTCTCAAAAGATATAATGAATTAGGAGAAGAAGGAGTTAAAAATCTCAAGAAAAAAAGTGTGTAACATCGGAGAGGAAAAGAACCTTTATTGAAGGAAGAACAGTTGCAAAAATTAAAAGAAGAACTGAAAAAACGTCCTGCCGATGGAGGAATCTGGACAAGTCCGAAGGTGGCTAGATGGATAGAAAAGGAAACGGGACGACAAAAAGTTTGGAATCAAAGGGGATGGGATTACTTAAAAAAAGTGCAGATATTCTTGTCAAAAACTGAGGCCAAAACATAAAAAGGTAAACCCAGTTAAACCAGAAAAATTTAAGCAGAATTTACTGGTAAAAGTCCAATAATTAAGAGATAAATTTCCCAATTCTCAGAGAGAAGTTAAAAACTGTAAGTTGCCGAGGGAATCATGCTCGATTATTCAGCAAACCCTAGGTAGGGTTTGCTGAATAAATGTGAAATGTAGGCAAGGTAGGGGTTTTGTGGCTTTTCTCGCGAAACAGGTGCAAGATTTTGAGAGAATCGTGGTTCAAAACCTTGCGTCTTCATGGTTCCGCATCCTGTAGGGGCGAAGCATTCGGGCAATAACTTATCGGTGAAACCGTAGATTTTCTATCCGAATGCTTCGCCCGTACTTTTTCAGCAAACCCTAGCTAGTGTTTCAATGACTGCTCAAACCTACCTGTAGTGGTATTAGTTCAACTTATGCCACTACAGGCAGTGGATAGCTTAATCCAAAAACACTATATGTGGAAAATGAGCGAACCGTCAGTAATGAAATTAAAAACTTGACGGACTATCATTGGCTAACTTATGATTGATTGTTATCGGCTTTTTAAAGCAGGATTTACGATTAGATAGTCAACAACTTAGATAATGGCTTTAGAAGTCAGACAGAGGAATAATTCCACAGGCTTGAATTTTGCTGAAAACGAGGTGAAGTTGCCACAATAACCAATTGCCAACTCTCCAGAAAGCCACGGAGTTTTGATTGTCAGAAGCTTCCGCAGATGGGTAACAAAGATTTTCTTCAAAAATCAACCAATGAACGGGTAAATGACCGAGGGGAGAATTCGGCTCTAATTGAAAGTTTAGTTGCTCATAATTGAGCCATTGACCTTCTTTCCGCCAACCTAGGCGATCGCCAAGTTTTTTTTGGGTTTCATAATCCACTAAACCACCGAGACTAGAGAAAATGGCTTGCTGAATACTAAACCCGAAATGACCATTACTATAATGCAGCCAAAGTTGATCAATTTTTTTCAGATCCGAACAAGGTAATTGAGCAATATCTTGAGGATAAACCTCATTCCAGTAGGTCCTACCCAAAATTTTTAATAGTAGTTTGGTTGTTTGGCGATCAGCCGCTTGCCACTGTTGCTTTCTTAGCAAATCTTGTAATTGATTATAATCAAGATCGGCCGATTCTTGAGTTAAGATATTTAGGTAAGTCTGGGGATTTTTAGAACTAGAAGATTTGTCAAGATTGTTTTGAGTGAATTGAGAGACAACTATTGCCAGGGGAGTTTTGGGGATAGTGTCTTTTTGACAAGCCTCTTGTTCTGCTAAATGATCAGATAATTTATTGATGGTTTTTTCTAGGGAAATAAATTGTTCTGACCATTCACTTTCATTGAATAAGTAACCATTAAATTGATCAGAGGAAAAAGCCTCTTTTAACCTTGCTTCTTTCTCGTAACCAGTCGCTAGAAAATTTAGCAAAAACTCAGAACTTGTTGCGGAATCTGACGTTTCTAACAGATCAGGCTGAGGTTGAAAAATATTATCTACCAAATACTTAATTTCTCCAACTGTTGCATAAAATTCTTCATCCACTTTAATGACTTCTTCTATTAATAATTGAAAAGGAGCAAAATAGTCCTGTAAGTAGTTTTCAAAGTTAATCGCATTTTGGGCAAGATCAGCAATTTCTTGGCGAACTCGTTGAGATTTGAGTTGGTAATGATTTAATTCCTCATAAATTTTGAGTTCTTGAATAATTGCTTGCACAATTTTTTTCTGCTTTTGAGTATCCTCGGCTAATTTCTGAACTCCTTCCCCTAGTAATTTAGTTTTTCTCAACATCAAAAAAGATGTTTTTCCCAGTAGCAAAATTGCCCGAAAATTTTCCTGTTTTTCTAGCCTGAGTTGATTGAGAATATTTTGATTATTATTATTTTTAATCTCTAACTTTATTCTCTCGTAGTCTAAGATTTTTAATTCTTGATATTTTTGGGAAAATAAAATTTTGAGATTGTCACTGAGTTGGAGTAAAAAACGATAATATCCGTCTTGATATATTTCTAGTCCATTAATTAATAAATTATAGTCTTTAATTAATAACTGAGTCTCAATCAAGATTTCTTGTTGAGTAATTTTTTCTTTTCGTTTAATAATCTTACCAAAATAGTAATGGTAGCGAACTCCTTCTTGAATTAATTTCCGTCGTTCCTTGATGATTTTCTGAAAATTTTTTAAGTATCTATTTTTAAAAACAGGAAGTTGATAGCTTTGCTCATAAATGGCAATTTTTTTATAGGTCATCAGATGTTGAGAGTTCCTATTTAGCATAGCTATCTTAGACCAAAAAATTCCTCAGTACTTAGCAATAATCATCCGCTGCTCCCAGCTATTACAAGAGGGAGCAATACCTAATTAAACATTTTCAACTTCAACAACAACTGGTTCATTTTCAACAACTGGTTCATTTTCAATAACTGGTTCATTTTCAATAACTGGTTCATTTTCAACAACTGGTTCATTTTCAATAACTGGTTCATTTTCAATAACAACTGTTTGAGGACTTTCAGGAGTTGGCTCAGTTACCGTTTCTTGCTGCTTTGCTGTCTGTTCTTGATAGTCAGTTAAGTATTTTTTAGTTTTTAATTTCAGGTCATCAGTCAGAGGTAAAGCATCAATTTCAGCTAAAAGTGTTTCCAAGGATTCTTTCTTACTTCGCTCAGTGTAAAAAGAATTCAGAACCGCTTCAATTCCGTACTGAGCGATCGCATCTCCTAAGACACTAACCAACCCCATCGCTCCGATACCCAGAAAAACGACAAAGGGTTGTCCGAGGGTAACAATTAGCACGATGACAGCAATAATAGCCGAAGCTAAATAAGTACCAGCCACTTTTTTGATAATGTTATCGAGTTCCATAAAAATCACCTCAAATTTTTAGCGAAGGATTAATTTAATTCTAAAGCAAGGTTAATCTGTCTGTTGATCGCCGTCAAGTAAAGCTTGAAGAAAAGGTTCAAGACTTTTGGGACGATAATCGGAAAAGGCCTTTAATCGTTTTACCACACTGTGATGAACAGTGACAACTTTTGTATTGAAATATCGCCATTGCTCACCTCCCAAGGCCGACAATCCTTTAACAGTATTATCGAACTTGATGGTCGGGTCTGGTTTAATTTGGAATTCCTCGGATTCAGAGGTAGTTGAATTAAACTCTAATCCCAATTTTTTGGCTTGATTAATCATCCATTGTAACGGGTAGTCGGAAAGTCCTTGATATTCTTTTTTGCCACCACCTAGACAGGTATGTTCACCGACAAATAAAACTTCTTTGACAACTTGTTCAGGATTTTCGGGATTGGCTTTGATCGGAGTGGAAGGGAAGTTTTTACGTTTTTCATCAATGGCAACAGCATGAAAAGCATTCTGGATAATCGGACTTAGTTTTGTATTACTAAATTCATATTTTTTATGATAAAACTTAGCCAGGGGAAACCAGGGAGTTAAATCGGGAATACCAAAATTGCCAACTGTATCCCAACAACCTAACATCTTGACTGGAATACGATCTTGAAAATCTTCCTTTTCTGTCTCAATTTTTTTAGCATTAGCGGCACGAAATTGTTGAGCTTTGGCACTATCGGAACTAACGGTGTGGTCTCGATAGAGTTGATAAGCTAGGGGAATTTCTTTAATCTTAGAGCGTTTTAGGATTCCACATTTATCGATAAAACTGGCCAAACATCGAACGATATATGCTCCTCGACTAAAACCTAACAAATAAATTTCATCCTCGGTTGTGGGATTGTAGTTAAGGACAAGAAAACGATAGGCATCTTGAATCATTCGATCGAGGCCCCAGCCAAAAGTTTCATTCCCTAAACTTTTAATAAATTCGTTATCTTCGGGGCTGCCAGAACCTGACAGAAAGACGATTTGGGGGGTTTGATCCTCGGCAATATACTTAATAGATTCGGCGAATTTAACCACATTGGTGGGGTAAGCACTGGCAGAGTCTTCCCAAGAACCATCACAACAAATAATTAACCGTTTTTTCTGGTTTGAATAAGTGAGGCTATCCGGTTGAGAAATTGCTGTTTCAGTAATCTCCTCAATTTCATTGCTGGCAAGGGCAGCTTCTTCGGCAATTATAATTGATTCTGAATTATCTTCCCGGGAAGGTTCTTGATTTTCAGATGGAGCATCCTGTTCAATCACTTCTTCTTCTTCAAGGGAGTTAAAAATTTCGTTGACCATTGTTATCCTTTTCGCACTCCTTCTAGCTTTACTGCTAGTCTGAGTTTTTGATTTAGGGATCGAGGTCGGTTTGGAGGGAAGACTATCTAGTTGCCAGGTTGTCCCATAAAGAATACCATGATTGCTATAACTTGTTTGATCCTCGGCACTGCCATTGAGTGATAAATAAGTGACTAAACCAAGGTCATCAACTAAGGGAGATTGATACATCGCTTCTTGGATTTCTTCTTGGCTACGCGCTTGATTCCAAACAGAAAGTTCTGCAAGACAACCTTGCCAATAATGGGAGAGATTAACAGAGGCTCCCAAGATGATTTTTTCAATCCCCGTTAAGGCCCGGTTATGACCGTTGCCACGATGCCAAATGATCCCATTGCGATAGATCAACATTCGGCCTGTGGTGGCATTTTTGACAAAGGCCCAGTGAGTCCAATCACTATAATCTTTAAGCTTGACTTTTTTTTCAATTCGATCGAAACCTTCTTCATTTCCCGCGTCCCAAAAAATCGCAGGTTTCACGGGATCGCCCCAGGGCAAGGTAATATGTAGAACGCGGTTATTTTCCTGATTAACAGCTTCTAAAAGAGTGGTTTCTGTGGATAAATTATTTTCCCCTTTTGCCCAAAATGTAATGGTAATACTCTGATCGATGTCAAGAAATCCGTGGGATAGATCAATATGATCATCGATGCCATTAAATTTTAGTACAGAGCGTTGTTCAGCCATTGGTTTTGTCACCGACCGGGGGAGAAAGAGGTAATCAGGGGTTCAGGGATTCTGACTAATAAGAGACTGATCTATCGGTCGTGATTTCCCAGAATGCTACCGCCTAGTTTAACACATTTTAGTTATCTAGCGATATATATAAATAAATGTGTAAGTAGATGGGCGTAAAAAACTCTCAGATCCCCCCGCCTGTCGGCACCCCCCTTATTAAGGGGGGCAGGGGGGATCGAGTGCAAAACCTATCTTCTATTTAATTGCAAACAGCTACTTAGAAGTCAACGACTAATATTCCCAGGCCGGCACTTGCTGTGGCCAGAAACTCAGAGGAGTTGACCCCAATCCCTATGGCCATCAATAGGCTTTGGTGGGATGCACATGGCTGATTGACATCCCTCCCCGGGCCGGTTATCAGCAAACCCTAGGTACTTATTGTAACTCTGACCAAATTCCGCGGCATCGCTCTACAATTAGTCCCTGAAAAATTAATTGGGTTGCGGGATGAATCTCCACTTTATACAGAGCAAAAAGACCCGTTGGACTATTTAGATTCAACTCCCTTCGCGTTAGAGACAAAGCTTGTGTTCGGTGCATTTCCACCGCTTTTAGTAAGCCTGTATAACTGATATTCCGCAAGGCCAATTGACCATTTTTGGTGAGATAAATAGCATCATTTTGCAAGAGATATTCCAAGCTGATCAAACTAGCGTGGACATCCACATCTTTTTCTAAACCCCCTAAACGGTGAGCATCTAAACCAAAGCGAATACAGAAATTAACAGCGACTAATTTTCCCGCTTCTTCGGCTGGTAAAGCACAATCGGCAAATTCAAAGCCTAAACTATCTGAGCGCCACTCCTCAACTCCAGCATAGGTATAGTTTTGAAACAGTTTATTTTTGAGTTTCAAGTCAAATCCTAACCCACTAGCATGACCCGCTTCATGGAATTGGGTATCGAGATGGCGATAGCGTTCACCATTAATTTGATCCTCTAGGGGTCCTAATAGTAAATCGGCCGTTTCTGGCTCAAAAATTTTTCGGATACATTCGTAGCTAGAACCAGAAAAGCGTCTTTTTTGCTCACTGGCATTATTTAAAGCTGGCCCCTGAACACTATTGGGAAAAGTCCACCTATGGGGAACGATAAAAGCCTCCCCCTTTTCACCTTTAACCGTGCCACAACTAGCAATTTCAGTAAAGGATAAATTTCTGGGAATCGGTTGTCCTAAACTGCCAAATTTTTCACGAATTAACCTTTCTAGTTGTTCAATAGAAGGTTCACTATTTTTATGAATTTTTCCGTAAATCGCACTCAAAGTGACTTGTTGCTTCCCCTGGCGATTGATGCTATAGGGAGCAATCATCAGAAAATAACCATTTTTATCGATAAAATTCAGATTAATGAAATCTTCTGATAAAATGCTCCAGTCATCGGTTTCTAAAGCCTCTGCTGTTTTCCACAGCCACTGAGCCGGAATTTCACAGCCATCTGCTTCCTGTTGACGCAGTTTTTTCGCCGCAATTGCAATTTTATTTTGCTCGATATCTTGGACGATTTCTTGGAAGAACTGTTGTTGATTAACCAGGGTTTGATTCATTTTTTGGGTAGCTAAGTTGGTGTAATGGTTTAACGTTGTTTTTTGACCGGTCTCTCATCGGCTAAACTCTTAGCCATTTTAAGATTTTAGGGTCTTTGTCATAGCGATAGGTCAGTCCATCTTTCCCCGTAATTGATTTTCCCTGACTGGCCTTGCTTCTAATGCTACTGAGGGAATAGTCGCTTAATTCCTTCATTTGTGCATGGGAAAGTCCTTCTTCGACTTCCGTTAAGATTGTTGTCGTTGGCGATTCGGGGGGTGGTTCCTCGGCAGAATTGATTTTAGGATTGACTTCGGTTTCCTGATTCGCTAAATCTTCGAGCCTATCTTGAGAATTATCGACAGAAATATTAATAATTTCTTTCACTTTTTGTCGGCGATATTCCTCCACTGTAAGCAGTTGCCAATGGGAATTACTAGAGAGTTCTAAAACCCATTGATGATAGTTAAAGAGACTTTCCCGATGTCCGACACTAATAAAAGTTGTGTGAGTTTTCTGCAATTGCCGATATAAATTTTCCTCATTGTTTAAGTCCAAAGCACTTGTGGCTTCATCGAGGATAGTAAAACTGGGACGGGTAATTAAGACCCTGGCAAAAGCCAAACGTTGTTGTTCTCCCAGGGACAAAATGTTTTCCCAAGGCTCTTCTGTATCAAAGCTATTGACTCGATTTAGTAAATTTTGGAGATTGACTTCTTGCAAAACTTCCCTTAGTTTTATCTCATTGGTTTCTTGATTGCGATTGGGATAAAGTAACTGTTCTCGCAAGGTTCCTAATATTATATAGGGACGTTGAGGCAGAAACAATACTTCTTCTAGGGGGGGACGCACTAATCGGCCAGTTCCTGCATTCCATAAACCAGCGATAGCGCGTAGCAAAGAACTTTTACCCCGACCACTCGGACCGACAATTAATAAACCTTGTCCAGGCTGAACAGAAAGGGAGAGGTTTTCGACAATTACCTGTTCATAATCGGGAGTTTGCAAGGTGACATCTTCAAAGGAAAATTGGGTTTCTTCGATAGTTGTAATCGTGCTTAAATTTTCCGGTTGTTTAATGACTTCTTCTAAGGCTTGGGAAAATTGTGATAGACGTTCAACATAACTGCTAAATTGTGCCGAAGTGCCAAATTCATTAATTAATTCCGCCAGTGCCGTAGCAAACAAATTAGCCGCTAAACAGGCTTGTCCGACCTGTCCGAAACTAATGCCCTCACCATTGATATACAAAGGACCCAAAATGACAAAAGTAAATACTTGAATTGCCGCCTGATAGCCTCGACGAAAAATTTCTGTGCCTCTCTCCCAATCAATTTTACGTTTAGCACTGTTTAAGAGTTTATTAAATCTCCGCTGAATAATATTTAATTCCTGATTTTCTCCCTCAAAGAAAGCGATGGACTCCGCATGATTACGAATGTGGGTTAGAGCATAATTATAGTTAGCCTTAAGTTCTAATTCTTCTTGAGTAATTTTATTTAGAGCTTGGTTAAAATAGATAGCAATGACGTTACCGAGAATTGTCCAAACGACTAGAATAATGGCGACAGAGGAAGAAATTGACCAGAGAATCACTAAAAAAGTGATCATATCTAGGACATTTTCTAGGGCAACTGCAAAAAAGGAGAGAGCTTTACTGGTAATCGGCTCAATTTCTTGGGATAAACGCTGATCTGGGTTGTCGATATCGGATTTAAAATTAATTCTGTAATAGGCGCGATTATGCAAATATTTTGTGAGAATCCAGTCATTGAGCCAAGCATACCAATCTAGGGCGATTCTTTTCCTGAGAAATTTAAGCAAGCCAACCAAAAGGGTGACAAAGAGCAGTCCAACCGCAAAAACTACCAAAGTTTTGACAAATTTATCAAAATCACTTTTTTCAAGAATGACATCAACTAAGTAATTACTAACAAAGCTATTGAAGGCATTTAATCCCACAACTCCTAGGATTACCCCGATTAGTAGGAGGAGCATTGCCCAAGCTTGGATCACATCGGAAAAAGTCCTTCCCCCCGATTCAGTAGGATACCAATAGGGAGCAGCGATCAGCTTGACACTGTGCCAAAATTTGCTGACATCGGAGATAATATTAGTCGTCGATCGATCTTGAGGGACTTTGGCGGACATATAGCATTTATATCTGAGTTGTGGACATTTTGCTGGAATGATTTTAGATTTTGGCTGGATTGGCGGAGTAGAAGGCAATTGGCGAAAATATAAAGCTCCCCGACAATTTTAAGGTTATTGTGTTTGAGTTGTGGTAACATACTCCCGTCGCTTTATCTGTCAGTGTAAAGAGATGGCTTTCTCAGCCACCCTTGCTACTGCTTCTTTAACCCTCGTTATCTTACTACAAGTAACCATTGTTTTGATAGCTAAAGCTAGTGAGCGCTTCTCAGACTAAGCTAAACGGCTTTTACTTCGGATCACCGATATAGACTCCAAAAGGGTTATAGCTGTTGGATCATGCAGGTTAAGCGCCGTTTAGCTTACCACATATTACCGAATTTCGTTGACCATGACAAATTTTTTTTTCTATGATAGGATTTCATGGTACAGTTTTCAAAGCAATGAGGTGCGCCGATTTTCTTCCCTGTTCCCTGTTCCCTGTTCCCTCAAAGCGATAACAGACCTTGCGACATCATGGTGAAAAATGTTCGATATATGTTACATTTTGTACTCGGCTTCCTTGCGCCCCTACAGTGGGGCAAATTCGGTTTCTGTAGAGGCATAAAGCATACGCCCTCCCCTAGAAATCTTTTTTTATCATCACAAATGCGGGCGAGTCATGAGTAGAAATATGAAAACAATTTACCCACTTTCACGTGGTCAAGAAGCAATGTGGTTAATCTACCAGATTGCTCCAGAAAGCGTTGCTTATAATATATTTATTACTGCAAAAATTTATTCTTATTTAAAGATTCCTGTTGTCAATCGTGTATGGCAAAAAATTATTGAAAAGCACCCGATTCTGAGAACCACATATACCAGTCATGAAGGTAAACCAGTTCAACAAGTTAATCAACAACTGAATTTTAGTGTTGGGGTAATAGATGCCAGCGAATGGAGCGAAGACCACTTAAGAGAGAAAATCTATGCTATAGCTGACACCCCTTTTAACTTAGAAAAAGATTCAGTTTTGAGGGTGAATTTATTTACTCTTTCACCAGAAGACCATATTCTCTTGCTCACAATGCACCACATCGCTGGTGATATGTGGTCTTTTAATTTACTGCTGGGTGAATTTCAAACGTCATATACTAATGAAATCAAGCGAATTAGTCAAGGGCAGCCAGAAACAGTAGATTCTCTCAGTGAAAAAAAATCTTATGCAGATTTTGTCCACTGGCAGTCAGAAATGCTATCGGGTTCCAAAGGAGAAAAACAGTGGCAATATTGGCAAAAACAATTAGCTGGCGAATTGCCAATTTTGAATTTGCTCCCAGACAAACCCCGCCCCCCAGTCAAGACTTATGAGGGAGCCTCATACATTGTTAAGCTGGATGAACAGTTAATTGAAAAACTCAAGCATCTAGCTTTAGCATCTGGAACCAGCCTTTATCAGGTTCTGCTCACAGCATTTTACGTCCAACTTTATCGTTATACCAATCAAACAGACATCCTCATAGGCAGCCCGATGAGGGGTCGGACGGGTAAAGAGTTTAAAGAGATTGTCGGCTACTTTTCTAATCTGACCGTTTTAAGAGTTTTTGTCGAGGAGAATGCCACATTTACGGAACTTCTTGCTCAAGTCAGCAAAATAGTTAGGCAAGCTCAAAAGCATCAAGATTACCCATTTTCTCTGTTAGTAGAAAAACTCCAGCCACAACGCGATCCCAGCCGTTCGCCTTTCTGTCAAGTTAGTTTTACTTGGCAAGCACAAACTTGGTGTGAACAAAAGGAGAACTTATCCCCCAGTCAAGAACCAATGCTACAGATGGCTCCCTATTTACTTGGACATCAACGCGGTGCAGACTTTGATCTAAGTTTAATGGTAATGGAAGCAGCAGAAACCTTCCAACTAAACTGGCAATACAATACTGACTTGTTTGAGGATACTACCATCACACCCATGGCAGGGCATTTTGTGACTTTGCTAGAGTCAATTGTTGAAAATCCACAGCAACCAGTGTCATTGTTACCTTTACTGACACAGCGAGAGCAACATCAACTATTAGTCGAATGGAACAACACTAAAGCTGAATATCCCTCAAATAAGTGTATTCATCAATTATTTGAGGAGCAAGTTGAACGGACTCCTGATGCTGTAGCGGTAGTATTTGAAGGGCAACAATTAACCTATAATGAGTTAAATTGTCGAGCTAATCAATTAGCGCATTATTTACAATCTTTGGGAGTAAAACCTGATGAATTAGTGGGGATTTGTGTAGAACGTTCTTTAGAGATGATTGTGGGATTATTAGGCATTCTTAAAGCGAGTGGGGCTTATGTCCCTCTTGACCCTGATTATCCGATTGAACGGATTATTTTTATGTTAGAAGATGCTGCTGTTAAAGTGTTACTAACTCAACAGAAATTGATTAATAAATTACCTGAACATCAAGCACAACTTATTTGTTTAGATGCTGACTGGGAGTTAATTTCTCAGTTCAGTCAGGATAATCCAATTACTGATGTACAAGCAACTAATTTAGCTTATGTTATTTATACATCAGGTTCTACTGGTCAACCGAAGGGGGTAATGCTTTCCCACAGTAACCTGTCCAATCATATGTTCTGGATGCAAGAAACATTCCCCCTAACTAAAACGGATAGAGTTCTGCAAAAAACTCCCTTTAGTTTTGATGCGTCAGTTTGGGAATTTTACGCTCCTTTATTAGTAGGTGGACAGTTGTTAATAGCTCAACCAGGGGGTCATACCGACAGCGATTACCTCTTAAAAACAATTGCCCAACAGCAAGTAACTACTGTTCAACTTGTGCCATCCTTACTGCAAATGCTTTTAGAACAGGGAGGAATCGAAAATTGTCAGTTACTCAAACGAGTCTTCTGTGGTGGTGAAATCTTGCCAGTGGCTTTGCAAGAGAAATTATTGAGCCAACTAAATGTAAATTTGTGCAATCTCTATGGACCGACAGAATGTTGTATTGATGTAACTTTTTGGAATTGTCAGAGAGAAATGTATGGACAACGTATCCCCATTGGTCGTCCAATTTCTAATACACAAATCTACATTTTAGACTCCAATCTTCAATCATTACCTGTAGGTATTCCAGGAGAATTACATATAGGTGGAGCAGGATTAGCAAGAGGTTATCTTAACCGTCCAGAATTAACACAAGAAAAATTTATTCCTAATCCTTTTAGTAATTACCCAGATTCTCGTCTCTATAAAACAGGAGACTTAGCGCGTTATTTACCTGACGGTAATATTGAGTATTTAGGACGGATTGATAATCAAGTTAAAATACGGGGATTCCGTATCGAATTAGGAGAAGTTGAAGCAGTATTAACTCAATGTCCTCAAGTGCAATCATCGGTTATTATTGCCCGCGAAGATACACCAGGAAATAAGCGTTTAGTTGCCTACATTGTCCCCGAAAAAGAGACAACACCTACCCCCAGTGAAATGCGGCAATTCCTCAAGGAAAAGCTGCCAGAATATATGATTCCTAGTGCTTTCGTCATATTGGAATCATTACCATTAACACCTAATGGCAAAATAGACCGTCGCGCCTTACCTGCACCCGAACAAAATCACGAAAGAACGGATAAGTTTATTGCACCCCGTAACCCCATTGAAGAAATCCTGGTAACAATTTGGACTGAGGTGTTAAAGGTACAGCAAATAAGCATAAATGATAACTTCTTTGAACTAGGAGGAGATTCAATCCTCAGTATTTCCATCATCAGTAAAGCCAAACAAGCTGGATTAGAAATCACTCTTAAACAATTATTTGCCCATCAAACTATTGCTGAATTAGCAATAGTAACAGGGACAGCAAATGCCGTACTCAGAGAACAAGGATTAGTCACAGGTACAGTCCCCTTAACTCCCATTCAACACTGGTTTTTTGAGCAGAAACTAGCAGAAAAACACCACTTTAATCAAGCATTTTTGCTCTCAATACCATCTCACTTTCAACCAGAAATCTTGAAAAAAGTCTTTGAACAATTAATAAAACATCACGATGCTTTACGCTTAAGATTTAGAGAAACTGAGTCAGGTTGGCAACAGATTCACTCCTCTCCAACTGACAGCATTGCTTTCTCCTTAATAGACTTATCTACAGTCCCAGAAAGGGAACAACAAGCAGCAATTGAAAACACAGCTAACCAACTACAAGCGAGTTTAAATCTCTCAGAAAATTTGGTGCAAGTGGCCTATTTCTCATTAGGAAGTAAGTTAGGAGCACGGTTACTAATTGTGATTCATCACTTAGTAGTTGACGGTGTTTCTTGGCGGATTTTATTAGAAGATTTACAGACAGCTTACCAGCTTCTTAATCAAGGACAAACCCTTCAACTTCCGGCTAAAACCACCTCCTTCAAAGATTGGTCACAACGACTCACAAAATTGGCCCAATCAGAGGAATTAAAATCCGAACTAAGTTATTGGTTAAATAACTCTAATTCCTCAATTCCTAGCTTACCAGTAGACTATCCAGAAGGAGTGAACACAATTGCCTCAGCATCTCAGATAGTAGTATCATTAAATGCAACAGAAACTCAGGCATTATTACAAGATGTTCCTCAAGCTTATAAAACTCAGATTAACGATGTTTTACTAACAGCATTAGTGCTAGTTTTAGCCAAATGGACTAACTCGAAATCAGTCTTATTTAACTTAGAAGGACACGGGCGTGAAGACATTATTAATGGTGTAGACTTAGGTGTAGACTTATCCCGCACTGTTGGCTGGTTTACCACTATTTTTCCCGTAATTATTCACCTAGATAGCCTTGATAATTTTAGTCAAATTCCTGATAATTTAGGTCAAATTTTAAAAGCCGTTAAAGAACAATTACGGGCAATTCCTAACAAAGGAATTGGTTATGGTTTATTGCGTTATTTGAAGGTTGATGAGGAAATTTGTCAGCAACTAGAGAGAGTGAAAGAAGCAGAAATTAGCTTCAATTATCTGGGTCAATTTAGTCAAGTTTTTTCTCAATCTTCAGCGATACAATTAGCTCCAGAATCCAGTGGTCAAACTTGTAGCTTGCAGGGTGAACGTTCACAATTACTAGACATTAACGCCATTATTACTCACGAAAAGTTACAAATAGATTGGACATATAGTAAGAATATTCATCGGCAAGAAACTGTTGAGAATCTTGCCCAAGAATTTGTCGAAACTTTGCGAGCAATAATTACTCATTGTTTATTACCTGAAAGCGGTGGTTATACACCAACAGATTTTCCCTTAACAAAAATTCACCAGTTAGAACTAGATAAAGTGTTAGCAAATCTAGCCCTCAAATCCGAATTGGGGACAACTAACTGGCGAAATGTTGAGGATATTTATCCCCTATCTCCCATGCAAGAGGGGATGTTATTTGAGAGTTTATTGAAGCCTGATTCAGGGGTATATTTTGAGCAGATGATTTGTACTTTTACAGGCAATCTAGATGTGTCAATCTTCGAGAAAGCTTGGCAACAAATAATAACAAAGTATTCAATCTTTCGCACTGGTTTCCTCTGGGAGTCTTTAAGTCAGCCGCTTCAAGTAGTATATAAACAGATTAATGTTACGGTTAAAACCGATGACTGGCGTTCGTTATCTGAAGAAGAACAACAACAGCAATTAGAGGATTTTCTAGCTGCTGATAGACAACAGGGATTCCCACTTGATCAAGCACCGTTAATGCGTTTAAATCTCTTCCGATTGGGGGAGAATAGTTATCAGTTTGTTTGGAGTCATCACCATTTATTGATTGATGGTTGGTCATTACCTTTAGTGTTTAAAGACTTGTTGGAATTTTATCAAACACTAGCTCAGGGACACAGTTTAAGTGAGCAACCAACTGTTAACTATCGTCATTATATTGCTTGGCTACAGCGACAAAATCAAGAGGCAGCTAAGGAATTTTGGCGACAAAAACTACAAGGTTTTACTGCACCAACTCCTTTAAGGATAGACCAACTTTTACCTAGAGGAGAAAGAGGTAAAATTAGCTACGGAGAAGAGGAGATTAAGTTAACAGTAGCAGCAACTGCTGCCGCTCAATCTTTTGTGAAAAAGCATCAATTGACACTTAATAATTTGGTGCAAGTAACTTGGGGATTATTACTGTCTCGCTACAGTGGGGAAAACGATGTAGTTTTTGGTGCAACTGTTTCTGGTCGTCCTCCAAAACTGGTTGGTGTAGAATCAATGGTGGGGTTATTTATTAATACTTTACCGGTGCGAGTTCAAATCTCTTCTGAGACTGAATTATTAGGTTTATTGAAGGATTTACAGACGCAACAGGTAGAGTCTGAACAATTTTCCTATAGTCCCTTGGTAGAGATTCAGGGATTAAGTGATGTTCCGAGAGGTACGTCTTTATTTGACAGTATTGTTGTGTTCGAGAATTATCCAGTGGACACTCAAGTTTTAGAAGATAATAGTAATTTGATAATTTCCAATTTTTGCGGAGTTGAACAAACTAATTATCCTCTAACAGTTGCAGTTATTCCTGGCGAGCAATTGTTGGTAAGGATGAGTTATGATGGGAGTCGCTTTGATCAGGATACAATTAACAGAATGCTGAGTCATTTTGTGACTTTACTTGAGGGGATTATTGCTAATCCGAGTGAGCGGATTTCTCAATTACCTTTGTTAACAAAGGTTGAAGAACAACAGTTATTAATTGACTGGAATAATACTGAGGTAGATTATCCCTCTAAGCAGTGTATTCATCAGTTATTTGAGGAGCAAGTTGAACGGACTCCTGATGCTGTAGCGGTGGTGTTTGAAGGTCAACAATTAACCTATAATGAGTTAAATTGTCGAGCTAATCAGTTAGCGCATTATTTGCAATCTTTGGGAGTGAAACCTGATGAATTGGTGGGGATTTGTGTAGAACGTTCTTTAGAGATGATTGTCGGATTATTGGGGATATTAAAAGCGGGTGGGGCTTATGTTCCTCTTGATCCTGATTATCCCCAGGAACGTCTAAGCTTTATGTTAGAAGACTCTCAAGTGAAAGTATTAGTAACTCAAGCAAAATTAGTCGAGTCTATTCCTGAACATCAAGCACAACTTATCTGTTTAGATACAGAATGGGAAAAAATTGCTCAAAATATCCCATCAAACCCTGAAAGCGGAGTAAAACCCGATAATTTAACCTATATAATCTATACGTCAGGTTCCACAGGTAAACCGAAAGGGGTGTTAGTCAATCACTCCAATGTCGTGCGATTATTTGCCGCTACAGATGCTTGGTATAATTTTAATAGTCAAGATGTCTGGAGTCTATTTCATTCCTACGCTTTTGACTTTTCGGTGTGGGAAATGTGGGGAGCTTTGTTATATGGTGGACGCTTGGTAGTTGTACCCTACTTAATAACTCGTTCCCCCGAAGCATTTTATCAGCTATTATGTCAAGAAAAAGTAACAATTCTCAATCAAACTCCTACCGCTTTCCGTCAGTTAATTCAAGCTGAAGAATCCTTAAAAGGAAGTTTTCCCTTATCAAGGGGGGATCGTTCATCGACAACAGATAACGATTTAAGCTTACGTTTAGTTATTTTTGGAGGAGAAGCTTTAGAAATTAACAGCTTACAACCTTGGTTTCAGCGCCATGGCGACCAATGCCCCCAATTAGTTAATATGTACGGAATTACAGAAACTACCGTTCATGTGACCTATCGACCATTAAGTATGACCGACTTGGATAGTACAGCTAGTGTGATTGGTCGTCCCATTCCCGACTTACAAGTATATTTACTAGACCAATATTTACAACTTGTACCGGTTGGTGTACCCGGTGAGATGTATGTGGGGGGTGCAGGAGTAACAAAAGGTTATCTCAATCGTCCTGAATTAACGACAGAAAGGTTTATTTCTAGTCCTTTTGAGAAGGATGAAGTGATCCCCCCAACCCCCCTTAATAAGGGGGGCAATGAGCCGTCAAAATTATATAAAACGGGAGATTTAGCCCGTTATTTACCTAAGGGAGAGTTAGAATATTTAGGGCGCATTGACAATCAAGTTAAGATTCGGGGTTTTCGGATTGAGTTAGGGGAAATCGAAGCATTATTAGCATCTCATCCCCAGATTTGGGAAACAGTAGTAATAGTGAGGGATGATACAACAGGAGATAAGCGTCTTGTGGCCTACATTGTGCCACAATCGGAAAAAACGATTACCATTAACGAAATACGGCAATTTCTGAAAGCTAAATTACCCAGTTACATGATACCTAATGCTTTCGTTATTTTAGATGCCTTACCCCTTACTGCTAATGGAAAAATAGATCGTCGAGCTTTACCACCACCAGAATCTAGTAGTGAACCATCAGAAAAATATGTTGCTCCGCGTAACCCGATTGAGGATATATTAGTAAATGTTTGGTCAGAAATTCTAAAAGTTGAGAAAGTGGGCATCAATGATAACTTCTTTGAACTGGGAGGACATTCCCTACTAGCCACTAAATTAGTAGCACAGATCCGCGATCGCCTGAAAATTGAGCTTCCCCTACGTCAGTTATTCAACACAGCAACCCTCGCTGAATTAGCCCAAGGGATTGAACAGTTAAAACAGCAAACACCGGATTCCCCTGTTCCCACCATTTTACCAAGAAAAAGAAAATGAATTTTGAAGAATTACCCCTATCCTATGCCCAACAGCGTTTATGGTTCCTAGATCAATTAGAACCCAACAGTTCTTTCTATAACGTTCCTCTTGCCTTGCATTTAGCGGGGGATCTTCAGGCAGATATCCTCGAAAAAAGTTTACAAAAAATTATTCAACGTCATGAAGCCCTCCGCACCAATTTCACGACTATTGAAGGAAATCCTGTACAAATAATCAAACCAGAAAGCAATTGGAAATTAACGCTTGTTAATGTTAAAGACAGCCCAAAATATCGAGAAGAGCAGGAAATAAAAAAATGGCTAGAAATTCGCAGCCATCAACCTTTTGATTTAGCCAATGACTCCCTAATTAGAGCCACCCTACTGCAATTATCAGACACAGAACATTTCTTGCTAATTTGTCTGCACCATATTGTCTCTGATGGTTGGTCAATGGGGGTATTTATTGAGGAATTGACAACCCTTTATAATGCCTATACTAAAGGTTTAGAACCTCTTTTACAAGAGTTACCAATCCAGTACGCAGATTTTGCAATTTGGCAGAGAGAGTATTTACAGGGAGAAATCCGCCAAAATCAGTTAAATTACTGGCAAAAACAGTTAGCAGCAGCACCCGCCTTATTACATCTACCGACAGATCGTCCAAGGCCTCCGGAACAACGTTTTGAGGGAGATCGGATCAATGGTATTCTTTCCCCAGAACTTAGTCAGGGGTTAAATAGGCTGAGTCGTGAACAAGGTGTCACCTTATTTATGACCCTCCTGACCGCATTTAAGGTACTACTCTATCGCTATACGGGACAAACAGATATTTTGGTTGGTACTCCCATCGCCAACCGTACTCGTAGTGAACTGAATGGGTTGATCGGCTTTTTTGTCAATACCTTAGTCTTAAGAACAGATTTAGCTGGAAATCCCAGTTTTAGCGAGTTATTAAAACAGGTACGAGAGACAGCAACGGATGCTTACGACCATCAAGATTTACCTTTTGAGATGTTAGTAGAGGCCATACAACCTGAAAGAAATATGAGTTATACTCCTTTATTTCAGGTAATGTTTGGCCTAGATACTCAAGTTCTCAATCAAATAGATTTAGAGGGAATAAAAGCTACTATTCAGCCTTTAGAATCTAAGACGGCTAAGTTTGATTTAAGTTTATCTATACAGGTAAAAGAAGCTGGATTGACTGCACATTGGGAATATAATACAGACCTGTTTGAGAAAAGTACAATTGAGCGATTATCAGGGCATTTTGTTAACCTATTAACTGGGATTATTGCTAATCCAGAACAAACCGTTAGCCAATTACCATTACTGACAGAAAGTGAGCGCAATCAGTTATTATTTGATTGGAATCAGACTGAAATTGACTACAAAAATGATTTGTGTCTGCATCAGTTGTTTGAACAACAAGTAAAACAGAATCCACAGGCGATCGCAGTTAAATTAGAAAATGAATTTTTCACCTATCAAGAATTAAATAATCGTGCTAATCAATTGGCACATTACCTACAATCTTTAGGGGTAAAATCCGATAGTTTAGTCGGGATTTTTGTTGAACGTTCCCTAGACATGATTATCGGAATACTGGGAATACTTAAAGCTGGGGGAGCTTACGTTCCTTTAGATATTAATTATCCCCAAGAGCGAATTACCTATCTTATTGAAGATACTCAACTTAGTATTGTGTTGACGCAATCTAAATTTATTGAGCAACTTCCCAAATTTATACCGAACACTATCTGTTTAGATCAAGACTGGTCAATAATCGCCAAACAGAGTACAGTTAGCCCTCTGGTAGAAGTTGATCAGCACAATTTAGCCTATATTATCTACACCTCTGGCTCCACAGGTCAACCCAAAGGGGTAATGATTGAACATCGCTCAGTAGTCAACTATATACTGACTACTATTCTAGAGTATGGTATTACCTCAGAGGATCAAATTCTGCAATTTTCTTCTATCTGCTTTGATGCTTCCGTTCAAGAAATCTTTGTTAGTTTGTTATCGGGTGCGACCTTGGTATTGCGAACAGAAGAGATGTTGCGCTCTAGTGAGGATTTTTGGCAATGTTGTCAAAAATGGCAATTAACAGTTTTGGGGATTCCTACGGCTTATTGGCATCAATTAGCCTCTGAATTAACCCCTGATACCCTGCCAATTCTCTCAAAGATTAAACTAATTGTCATTGGTGGGGAAGCCATTCAACCGGCAAAAGTCCAGCAATGGCAAACAGTTACGGGTCAATATTCCCCTCTTCCTCGACTATTCAATGGTTACGGACCAACAGAAGCAACCATTGCGGCGACTCTCTCCGAATTTACTTCACCAACTATAACCAATATTCCCATTGGGCGACCCATCAGTAATACTCAGGTTTATATTCTCGATGCTTGCTTACAACCTGTTCCTGTGGGGGTAGCTGGAGAATTACATATTGGTGGTATGGGATTAGCGCGGGGTTATCTCAATCGTCCCGAATTAACCCAAGAAAAATTTATCCCTAATCCTTTTGAGAAGGATGAAGTGATCCCCCCAACCCCCATTAATAAGGGGGGCAATGAGCCGTCAAAATTATATAAAACGGGAGATTTATGTCGGTATTTACCCGATGGTAAAATCGAATATTTAGGACGGATTGACAATCAAGTAAAAATTCGCGGTTTCCGTATTGAATTGGAAGAAATTGAAACCGTTCTTAGTCAGCACAATGCAGTAAAAACGGCTGTTATTATTGCCCAAGAAGATGAGACAAATCAGAAACGTTTAGTCGCCTATATTATTCCCCAAAAAGAGATTATTTCCGCCCCAAAAGAGCAAAATTCACTTAATGTTACTGAACTGCGGCAATTCCTGAAAGCCAAGTTACCAGAGTATATGATTCCTAGTGCCTTTGTCATTTTGGAATCCCTACCCTTAACGCCTAATGGTAAAATCGATCATCGTGCTTTACCGGCTCCCGAATTCCAAAGCCAAGAGCAGTATATCGCGCCGCGTAACCCCATTGAGGAGATATTATCCTCGATTTGGGCAAAAGTGTTAAAAGTTGCACAGGTGGGGATTCACGACAACTTCTTTGAGTTAGGTGGACATTCATTATTAGCAACGCAACTAATTTCGCGCATCCGTGAGGCTTTTCAGGTAGAAATGCCCTTACGCGAGTTATTTGTTGCACCGACAATCGCCGAATTAGCCCAGGAAATAAAATGGCTTTCCGAAGGAGAACAACTAACTGAACTGCCGATTTTACCCAGGGACAAAGCAGCAGAATTACCCTTATCTTTTGCTCAGACTCGTCTCTGGTTTTTGGCTGAATTTGAGTCGAATAGTTCTTTTTATAATATACCACTAGCCTTGCGTTTAGAGGGAAACCTGAACTCAGAAATCTTAATTCAGAGTTTAGAAGAAATTTGCGATCGCCACGAAGCTTTACGCACCAACTTTATTACCGTTGATGGTATCGCTACCCAGGTTATACAGACACGAACCTGGACAGTTACGGTAGTTGATTTACAGCATTTATCTAGCAGTGAAAAAGTAATTGCCTCCCAAGAGTTAACACAAAACCAAGCGATTCACCCCTTTGACTTAGCTGGTGAACCCTTAATCAGAATCACTTTATTGGTGTTATCTGAAACGGAACATCTCTTATTAGTCTGTATGCACCATATTGTCAGTGATGGCTGGTCAATGGAGGTATTTCTTCAGGAACTAACCTCCCTCTATAATGCCTATATTCAGGGTTTATCTTCGCCTCTAAATCCCCTATCTATCCAGTATGGAGATTTTACCCTTTGGCAAAGACAATGGCTGCAGGGAGAGGTATTGCAACAGCAACTAGACTACTGGCAAAAACAGTTAGCCGGCGCACCGGCCCTTCTATCCTTACCAACAGATAGACCTCGACCCAATCAACAAAGTTTTGCTGGGGGACATTTACCCTTTAGCCTTTCTTGGGAATTAACCGAAAAACTGACCCAATTAACCCAGGAACAGGGTGTCACCTTATTTATGACCCTGTTAACAGCTTATGCTGTCTTACTTTACCGTTATACGGAACAGGAAGACATCTTAATTGGTACTCCCATTGCTAACCGTAATCGCAGTGAACTTGAAGGTTTAATCGGCTTTTTTGTCAATACTTTGGTTCTGCGAATTGACTTGTCAGGTAAGCCCAATTTTAATCAGTTATTGGGTCGAGTACGGGAAATGGCAATGGATGCCTATGCTCATCAGGATTTGCCCTTTGAAATGTTAGTAGAAGTCCTACAACCTGAACGAGATTTAAGTCACGCGCCTTTATTTCAAGTGGATTTTCTGCTGCAAAATAGTCCCCCGTCTCCCTTAGAACTAACAGGATTAACTGCCACTCCCCTCACCACGGAAAATGACACCGCCAAATTTGATCTAACCCTGGGTATGGAGAATACCGGTGCAGAATTAAAAGGCGTATGGGAATATAATACCGATTTATTTGATCGCAGCACCATTGAGCGATTAACAGGAAATTTCATCACCTTGCTAGAAGCATTGGTTGTTAACCCGCAGCAGCCAATTTTCCAACTACCATTATTAACCGAAGTAGAGGCAAAAGAATTATTAAAAGACTGGAATGCCACCGAAAAAGACTATCCTTTCCATCATTGTGTTCATCATTTATTTGAAGAACAAGCAGCACGAACACCAGCTGCAGTAGCAGTGGTCTTTGAAGGTCAAGAATTAACCTATCAAGAATTAAATATTCAGGCGAATCAATTAGCCCATTATTTACAATCTTTGGGGGTAAATTCAGAAGTTTTAGTTGGCATTTATCTAGAGCGGTCGCTGTTAGTTATTGTCGGATTATTAGCAGTTCTCAAAGCTGGAGGAGCCTATATACCTTTAGATCCAGATTATCCCCAGCAACGGTTGACTTATATGGCAGAAGATGCCCAAATTTCTCTACTGCTAACTCAAGAAAGTTTACTCGATTCTTTGCCAGTAGAAGATGTGGGGGTAATTGTCTTAGATAAATTAACCGAGATTTTAACAGTTCAAAGTCCAGAAAATCCCCTCAGTGAAGTGGTTCCAGAAAATCTACTATGCCTATTATATACATCTGGTTCAACCGGTAAACCTAAAGGAGTGATGTTAACTCACGCAGCCTTAGTTAATCATAGTTGGGGCATTAGTGAAGTATTCGGTTTGACAGAATCTGATCGCGTTTTACAGTTTGCTTCCTTTGGCTTTGATGTCGCTGCCGAAGAAATTTTCCCCACTTGGTTAAAAGGTGGCACAGTGGTCTTAAGACCAGGGCAAATGTTCCCAACTTTGACTGATTTTGCCGATTTTATTGAACAAGAAAGCCTCACCGTTTTAAATATTACCCCCGCCTATTGGCATGAATGGGCAATCGCCGTTTCCCAATCATTAGCTACTGTACCATCCAGTCTGCGAGTTGTCGCCGTGGGGGGGGATGCAGTGTTACCAGAAACCGTCAATATTTGGCGACAAATGGTCGGGAAACGGGTTCAATGTATCAACGTCTATGGACCCACAGAAGCGTCTGTAACCGCCATAGTTCATGACTTGCTAGATTATCAGTCAGAGAAAATCAATTCGGTGCTGATTGGTCGTCCCATTGCTAACACAAAAGCCTATGTTCTGGATCAAAATCTGCAACCTGTACCCATTGGAGTTAAGGGAGAATTGCATCTATGCGGTGTTCGTTTAGCGCGGGGTTATCTGAATCGTCCCGAATTAACTGCTGAAAAATTTATTAACAATCCCTTTGCTAATGCAGCTTTCAATCGGTTGTATAAAACGGGAGATTTAGCGCGTTATTTACCCGATGGTAATATTGAATGTTTTGGCCGGATTGACAATCAGGTTAAAATTCGCGGATTCCGTATTGAGTTAGGAGAAATTGAAGCGGTACTTAACCAAAATATTGATGTACAAACATCTTGTGTGATTATTCGCGAAGATACTCCGGGGGATAAATATTTAGTCGCCTACATAGTAGCTCATTACGAACGCATACCGATGATTAGTGAACTGCGTCAGTTTCTGTCCAGTAAATTGCCTTTGTATATGGTTCCTCAAGCTTTTGTTTTTCTGGAATCTTTACCCCTTACTACTAATCGTAAGGTAGATCGTCGCGCTTTACCCGCACCAGATAAGATAGGGAATCGCCGGGATCAATATGTAGCACCACGCAATGGAATTGAAGAGATGTTGGTGCAAATTTGGACAGAAATACTCAAAGTAGAGCAAGTGGGAATTTATGATAATTTCTTTGAAATTGGCGGCCATTCTCTCCTCGCAACTCAATTAGTCTCGCGGATTCGGAGTTTATTTAAAATAGAACTACCTTTGCGGAGTTTATTTGGTGCAGCGACGGTAGCCGAATTAGCGCATCTTATTGGACAATTACAGCAGCAAAATCTCACTCTAACAGTACCCCCGATTTTACCGAGAACTAAGGATACAGAACTACCTCTATCTTTTGCTCAACAGCGTTTATGGTTTTTAGATCAATTGCAACCAAATAGCGCTTTATACAATATACCGATGGTGTTGCATTTCCGAGGCAACCTCAATCAAAAAGCCTTAGAACAAAGTTTACGAGAAATCTGTGATCGCCATGAAGTATTACGGACTAATTTTGTCACGATTGATGGACAACCGACTCAGATTATTCAAACAACAAGGGAGACAATATCGGTCGTTGATTTACAAGATTTACCCATCCAGGAGCAAGCAGAAAAAACACAGCAATTAAAGCAAAAACAAGCCACTCAACCCTTTGATTTAGCCAAAGAATCCTTAATCAGAATCACTTTAGTGGTGCTATCGGAGACGGAACATTTCTTATTAGTGTGTATGCACCACATTATTAGTGATGGTTGGTCAATCGAAGTATTTATTCACGAATTGACCACCTTATACAATGCTTATGTGCAGAATCATCCCGCAAATTTAGCTCCTTTACCGATTCAGTATGGAGATTTTGCACTCTGGCAAAAACAATGGTTACAAGGGGATGTCCTACAAAGTCAATTAAATTACTGGCAAAATCAACTAACAGCTGCACCCCCTTTATTATCTCTTCCCACAGACCACCCTCGACCTGCGGTGCAAAGCTTTGTCGGTACTCAGCAAGAATTTTCCCTTTCCCCCAAACTTAGCCAAGCTTTGACTGAATTAAGTCGCCAACAAGGGGTGACATTATTTATGACGCTGTTGGCTGCCTTTGATGCTTTATTGTATCGTTATACAGGGTCAAGTGATATTTTGGTAGGAACTCCCATTGCTAACCGTAATCGCAGCGAAATTGAGGGTTTAATCGGCTTTTTTGTGAATACTTTAGTGATGCGGACGGATTTATCAGATAATCCGAGTTTTAGTCAGTTATTAACCCGGGTTCGAGAAGTGACAATGGATGCTTATGCGCACCAAGACTTACCCTTTGAAATGTTAGTCGAAGCGTTGCAACCGGAACGGGATTTGAGCCATACTCCCCTATTTCAAGTCGCTTTTGTACTGCAAAATACACCCAAGTCTGAGATTGCAATGACGGGATTAACGGTGACAGATTTGCCACCGGAAAATACCACAGCTAAATTTGATTTAACCTTAGCCATGGTTAACATGGATGATGGCTTAAAAGGTGTCTGGGAATATAATACTGATTTGTTTGAGAGTAGCACTATTGAGCGATTATCAGGGCATTTTCTCAACTTATTAGGGGGGATTGTAGCCAATCCTCAAGAGCGGATTTCCCAATTACCCTTATTGACAGAAAGCGAAACTAATCAGTTATTAATTGAGTGGAACAATACTCAAGTTGACTATCCTGAGTATAAGTGTATTCATCAATTATTTGAGGAACAAGTAAAACGCACGCCCGACGCGGTAGCGGTGGTCTGTTCCCAGCAACAATTAACCTACAATGAATTAAATTGTCGAGCTAATCAATTAGCCCATTATCTGCAAAAATTAGGCGTAAAAGCTGATACTTTAGTCGGTATTTCCCTTGAGCGTTCCTTAGAGATGATTGTCGGATTATTGGGGATATTAAAAGCGGGTGGTGCATATCTACCTCTCGACCCAGATTATCCCAGTGAACGGCTACAATTTGCCATCGCTGATGCTCAACTGTCATTATTGCTCACTCAAGAGGGATTAATCGATAAATTACCCAAACATCAAGCACCGCTAATCTTGTTAGAGCAGATTAGGGAAGAAATTAACCAAAATAGCCAAGATAACCTAACAGGAGTAGTAACGGCCAATAATTTAGCTAATCTCATTTATACCTCTGGTTCTACAGGAAAACCCAAAGGGGTAATGGTGGAACATCGGGGACTATTTAACCTAGCGCAAGCGCAAATTAAAACGTTTAACTTACAGTCAAACTCTCGCATTCTCCAGTTTGCTTCCCTCAATTTTGATGCTTCTATCTGGGAAATTATCCTGGCCATGGGAGCAGGTGCGACCCTTTATTTAGACACCAAAGATGCTTTAATGCCCGGGTTGCCATTAATGGGGCGATTAAAAGATTATGCTATTACCCATATTACTTTACCGCCGTCAGCCTTAGCAGCTTTGCCCCTAGAAGAAATCCCAGAGTTACAAACAATTATTGTGGCAGGAGAAGCTTGTTCAGAAGAATTAATCAAACAATGGGCTACGGGTAGAAATTTCTTTAATGCTTATGGTCCAACAGAAACCAGCGTTTGTGCTACGGTAGAAAAATGGACAGATGAAACTCTAAAAGTCACTATTGGTCGTCCCATTGCTAACACCCAAGTTTATATCTTAGACTGCCATTTACAACCTGTCCCGATTGGTGTTCCAGGAGAATTACATATTGGGGGTATGGGATTAGCGCGAGGTTATCTTAATCGTCCTGAATTAACCCAAGAAAAATTCATTCCTAATCCTTTTGAGAAGGATGAAGTGATCCCCCCAACCCCCCTTAATAAGGGGGGCAATGAGCCGTCAAAATTATATAAAACGGGAGACTTAGCCCGTTATTTACCTGATGGTAAAATCGAATATTTAGGACGGATTGACAATCAAGTAAAAATCCGGGGTTTCCGTATCGAATTAGGAGAAATCGAAGCCTTACTCAACCAAAATCAGGCGGTACAGTCTTCTTGTGTGATTGTCCGTGAAGATAATCTAGGGGATAAACGTCTAGTTGCTTACGTTGTACTGCAACCCGAAATCAACCTGACAACTAACGAAATACGGCAATTTTTGCGAGCAAAATTACCTGATTATATGGTCCCAACGGCTTTTGTTTTTCTTGATACTTTCCCCTTAACTCCCAATGGCAAAATAGACCGCCGCGCCTTACCTGCACCCGATTTACAGAACCAAGGTGAATATATCGCTCCCCGTAATCCCATTGAAGAAAAAATAGCCCAGATTTGGGCCGAGGTACTGAAATTACAACGAGTCAGTATTGAGGATAATTTCTTTGAATTAGGGGGACATTCTCTGTTGGCAACTCAAGTTATTTCTCGTTTACAGGAAACCTTTGAGATTGTTTTACCCTTGCGTTATCTCTTTGAATCTCCAACCATTGCTCAGTTAAGTGGGGTAATTTTAAAAGAACTGCAAACAGGTTTAGGGTTAAAGCTACCATCAATTGTACCCGTTAATCGAGAGGATGATATCCCCCTCTCCTGGGCCCAGGAACGTCTCTGGTTTGTGAATCAATTAGAAGGAGAAAGTGGTGCTTATACTATTGATTTAACGATGCGTTTGCGCGGAAATCTCAATATTAAAGCCTTAGAAAAAGCTTTCCAAGCAATTATTCAACGCCATGAACCCCTACGGACTCAGTTTAAACTCAAAGATAATCAACCAATACAAGCGATCGCATCCAATGTCAACTTTACCTTACCCGTAGTACAAAGCCAGCCTCTGCAAGTAGAGCAACTGTTGATAGAAGCGGCCTCCGAACCCTTTGATTTAGCTAATGGTTCAGTATTACGAGTCAAATTATGGCAAGTAAAGACAGATGAATATGTCCTATTATTAGCCATTCATCATATCGCAGCCGATGGTTGGTCAGTAGGTGTTTTAATCGACGAATTATCAGCCTATTATCGAAGTTTCTGCACCGGGACAAAAGCAGATTTACCTGATTTATCAATACAGTATGCTGACTTTGCCCTGTGGCAGCGTCAATGGTTAACCAATGAAGTATTAGACCGTCAATTAAGCTACTGGAAGCAACAATTAACTGGGGTTCCCCTACTACACCAACTTCCCACAGACCGTCCCCGGCCAGCAATCCAAAGTTTTCGCGGTGGGACGGAGGGACTGCAACTAGATAGTCAACTAACGCAACAATTGAAAAAACTCAGTCAAGAGTCCGGTAGCACTCTCTTTATGACATTACTAGCGGGTTTTGCTGTGTTATTGTCTCGCTATAGTAACCAAACAGATGTGGTAATTGGTTCACCAATTGCTAACCGTAACCGCACCGAAATTGAAGGGTTAATCGGCTTTTTTGTCAATACTTTAGTGTTAAGATTTGATTTATCTCAAGAACCGACCTTTGAGGATTTTCTCGCGCAAGTAAAACAAACTACTCAAAACGCCTACGACCATCAAGATTTACCCTTCGAGATGTTAGTCGAAAAATTACAAATTGAGCGTCATTTAGATCGTAATCCTTTAACACAGATAGTTTTTGCCCTTCAGAATGCTCCTAGTTCTCCCTGGGATTTACCCGGACTAAACATTGAGGAGATACCATCGGGACTTGATTCAGTCAGGGTTGACTTAGAAGTTTACCTGTGGGATGCACCGGAAGGATTGGGCGGTTTTTGCTCCTATAACAGGGATTTATTTGCTGCTGAAACTATTGTCCGTATGATGAATCATTTTAAGAATTTATTAGCGGCAATTGTGGAAAATCCACAGCAACCAGTGGCTTTACTTCCCTTATTAACTCCAGAGGAAAATTATCAACTATTAGAAGGGTGGAATGAGACAAAAGCTGATTACTCCTATAACAAGTGTATTCATCAATTGATTGAGGAACAAGCAGCGCGCACCCCTGATGCAGTAGCAGTAGTCTTTGAAAGTCAACAGTTGACCTATGCAGAATTAAATAGTCAGGCCAATCAATTAGCGCACTATTTACGCTCTTTAGGCGTAGAAACCGAGGGAATAGTCGGTTTATGTGTAGAACGCTCTTTAGACATGATTGTGGCATTAATAGGCATCCTTAAAGCCGGTGCTGCCTATCTACCCCTTGACCCAGAATATCCTCAAGAACGCTTACAATTTATGTTAGAGGATAGTCAATTCTCCTTGTTACTAACCCAAAGTTCACTGATTGATAAACTCCCAAATCATCAAGCTAAAACTGTATTTTTAGCTGAAACTTGGGAAGAAATTAAACCAATGAACTGGGATAATTTGACAGGGAAAGTGACAGCTTCTAATTTAGCTAATGTGATTTATACTTCTGGTTCTACGGGTAAACCTAAAGGGGTGATGCTTGAACATCAGGGTTTGTGTAACCTTGCTCTAGCACAAATTGATACTTTTGCTGTGTCTTCTCAGAGTCGAGTGCTTCAATTTGCTTCTTTTAGTTTTGATGCTTGTATTTGGGAAGTTTTAATGGCTTTGGGAGCAGGAGCGACACTTTATTTGGCAAGTAAAGACAATTTAATGCCTGGCCCACCCTTAATCGAGCAATTACGAGATAATAAGATTACTCATATTACTCTACCGCCATCAGCTTTAGCAGTGCTACCGAGGGAAAATCTTTCCTCTCTGCAAACTATTATTGTTGCAGGGGAAGCCTGTTCTCCTGAATTGGTGAAAAAATGGTCACAAGGACGAAATTTCTTTAATGGTTATGGCCCAACGGAGGGAAGTGTTTGTGCAACGATAGCTAAATGTACGCCGGTTGATGAAAAAATAACTATTGGTCGGCCAATTCCTCATGTGCAGGTTTATATTTTAGATTCTCATTTACAACCGGTTCCTATCGGTGTGCCGGGGGAATTACACATCGGAGGAGCAGGGGTAGCCAGAGGTTATTTGAATCGTCCAGAATTGACACAAGAGAAATTTATTCCTAGTCCTTATAAGGGGGGCAATCAATGGTCAAAATTATACAAAACAGGAGATTTAGCCCGATATTTACCTGATGGAAGAATTGAATATCTGGGACGAATTGACAATCAGGTTAAAGTAAGGGGTTTCCGTCTCGAATTAGGGGAAATTGAAGCGGTTTTGAGCCAACATCCCTTAGTACAAGAAGCGGTTGTGATAGCTCGCGCTGATCAGAAAAGTGATCATGATCATGACCAGCTTAATACTAATTTGGTAGCCTACTTAGTTCCGGCTCTCAAGGGTCAAGTATTGCCTGAACAGCTTGCTCAATGGCAGAGTGAATATGTTAGTGATTGGCAAAAAATTTACGAAGAATCCTACAGTAAAACCCAACCTGAAACCGATGATCTCACTTTTAATATTAGTGGTTGGAATAGTAGTTATACAGGACAAGCTATTCCCCCAGCAGAAATGCGGGAATGGGTTGATCAGACAGTGAGCCGAATTTTAGGAAATCAACCACCACAACGAGTGTTAGAAATTGGTTGCGGAAGTGGATTATTGCTATTCCGTGTGGCAAAAAATTGTCAGGAATATTGGGGAGCCGATTATTCCGCTGCTACTATTAATAACCTCGAACATTTATGTGGCACAATTGAAGGTTTAGGGGGCAAAGTAAAATTATTACACCGAACAGCCGATGATTTTACCGGTATTCCCCAAGCTACTTTCGATCGAGTAGTGATTAACTCTGTGGTTCAGTATTTCCCTAGTGTGGATTATCTATTACAAGTTATCGCAGGAGCAGTCAAGACGATTGCGGATCAGGGTAAGATTTTCTTAGGTGATATCCGTAGTTTTTCCTTACTAGAGTCTTACCACGCTGCGGTACAGTTAGCTCGTGCTGAAGCTAATAAAACCCTTGAACAATGGCAAAAGCAGGTGAATCAGAGTGTCGCCACCGAAGAAGAATTGTTAATTGCACCTCAGTTCTTTATCGCTCTTAAACAACGTTTTCCGCGAATTTCTTGGGTAGAAATTGCCCCGAAACGGGGTCAGGCTGACAATGAGTTAACCCAATTCCGCTATGATGTTACTTTACATCTGGATACTGATGGGCAAAAAACGACAATTCCTTGGCTAAATTGGCAGCGGGATCGGTTTTCTTTAGGGCAACTGCAAGATAAATTGAAACTGGAACAACCAGAATATTTAGGCATCAGAGATGTACCCAATCAACGATTACAAAAGGCACTACAAATTTTAGACTGTTTAGAAAATCCTCCTGAGGTAAAAACGGTGGGAGAATTGCGGCAATTGTTAGCAAAAAATACCGGGATAGGGATTAATCCTGAGCAAATGTGGCAACTGGGAGAACAGTTAGGTTACACTGTTCATCTCAGTTGGTGGAAAGGTAGTCAAGATGGTTCTTTTGATGTGGTTTTCTGTCGCCAGAATGCCATCCTAGAACCGATAATAAGTAAAGTTGATCAACAACCATACCCCAATTTTTGGGATGATGAGACGATTATTCCCAAATCCTGGACGGATTATACAAATAATCCTCTATACGGTAAATTAGTCCAGAAGTTAGTGCCACAGGTGCGGGAATTTGTCCAACAAAAGCTACCTAGTTATATGGTTCCCCAGGCTTTTGTTTTGCTTAATACTCTACCTTTGACTCCTAATGGTAAAGTAGATCGGCGAGCTTTGCCTACACCCGATACAGCTACGCGCAATTTAGCTACGGGATTTCTCGCACCTCGTACCCCGATTGAAACTCAAATAGCTCAAATTTGGAGTGAAGTTTTGGGAGTCGAACGTATTGGGATTAAGGATAATTTCTTTGAATTGGGAGGACATTCTTTGTTAGCAACTCAGGTTATCTCGCGTTCCCGCGATCTTTTCTCGGTGGAATTGTCTTTACAAAATTTGCTGGAATACCCAACTATCGCTAATTTAGCTCAAATTATTGAAGTTCTTAGCGTTGCACAGGGAGAAACAGCTATGACTGAAAGCTTGGAAGATTATGAGGATGGTGAATTATAAAAAAGTATGGACTTTTTCATCCTCAGAGCAAACTTCGTGATTTAGAGCTAATTTAACAACAACTTTGGAGGCAATTGGTAAGTGAAAGTAGGAGAATTTTTAGCCTATTTAAAGGGTTTAGACATTAAACTGTGGCTGGAAGGCGAAAAACTTCGTTTTCAGGCTCCCAAAGGGGTTATGACCCCAGAAATTAAAGAAGAAATCGCCGCCAAAAAACCTGAGATTTTGGATTTTTTAAAAGCGGCCAAAATCCCGACTAATGCTGTTGATTTAGAGATTATTCCCGTGTCACGAGATCAGGATTTACCCCTCTCTTTTGCTCAACAAAGACTCTGGTTTCTGCAGCAACTTTCTCCCGATAGTCATTCCTATAATCTGTTAGACGCTTTACGGTTAGAAGGAAACCTCAATCTATTAGCTTTAGAACAAAGTCTCAGTGAACTAATTCGCCGTCACGAAATTTTAAGAACCACTTTTCCTATGGTAGAAGGGCAACCAATTCAGCGCATTGCTCCCCCTTCACCCGTCAGTTTACCCCTGGAAGATTTACAAAATTTATCAAAGAATGAACAAACAGAACATCTGCAAGAAATAGCGATTGCTTTCTCCTTAAAACCCTTTGATTTAGCCAAGGAATCATTAGTCCAATTTAAGTTACTTAAACTGGGTTCTCAAGAGTATGTATTGCTGTTGAAGATGCACCATATTATTTACGATGGTTGGTCTTTGAGCATCTTCTTTGATGAATTATCTCAACTTTATGCGGCCTTTGTCTGGGGGTTGCCTTCCCCTCTCCCTGAATTATCGATTCAATACGCCGATTTTGCCGTATGGCAACGTCAATGGCTCACCGGTGAAGTCTTAGAACGTCAACTTAATTACTGGCAAAAACAGTTACAAGATGCACCTACTATTTTAGAATTGCCAACGGATTATCCCCGTCCTCCAATTCCTAGTTTCCGGGGTGATGGGCAGGTTTTTCGACTGAATCAAGACTTAACGCAACGCCTCAAACGGTTAAGTCAGGAGTCAGGAGCAACACTATTTATGACTTTACTGGCGGCTTTTTTTGTCCTAATTTCTCGTTATAGTGGTCAATTAGATGTTTTGGTGGGTTCTCCCATTGCTAATCGTAATAGTTCGGCAATTGAGAAATTAATGGGATTTTTTGCCAATACTTTGGCTTTAAGGGGTGATATGTCGGGAAATCCGAGTTTTATGGAGTTATTAGAACGAGTAAAGCAAACGACTTTATCAGCTTATGCCCATCAAGATTTGCCTTTTGAAATGTTAGTAGAAAAATTACAATTAAACCGAGATTTAAGTCATAATCCTTTAATACAGGTAATGTTATCACTGCAAAATACTCCCCAATCTGAGGCCAGTTTATCTGGCTTAAAGATGGAGAATTTGCCTTTATCTGTTGAGCTTAAAGCGCGATTTGATTTAGAGGTAAATTTTTGGGAAGTTTCTGATCGTTTAGAATCGGTTTGGTGTTATAGTACGGATTTGTTTGCTGCCCCCACTATTAACCAAATGGGGCAACATTTTCAGAATCTCTTAACTGCGATTGCAGCTAATCCCAATATGGGAATTTTTGAGTTATCGATGTTAAGTGATGAAGAACGTTATCAATTGTTATCATTGTGGAACGAAACTCACACAGATTATCCCTCTGATAAATGTATTCATCAATTATTTGAAGAACAGGTAAAACGCACACCCGACGCGGTAGCAGTGGTATGTTCAGAGCAAAAATTAACCTACAATGAATTAAATTGTCGAGCTAATCAATTAGCTCATTACCTGCGGAAGTTAGGAGTAAAACCAGAGGAATTAGTGGGGATTTGTCTAGAACGTTCTTTAGACATGATTGTGGGATTATTGGCTATTCTTAAAGTCGGTGGAGCTTATGTTCCTATTGACCCAGATTATCCCCAAGAACGCATTAGCTTCATGCTCCAAGATACCCAGGTTAAAATAATATTAACCTGCGAATCTTTACAGAATTCCTTGCCAAATCATCAGGCTATTGTTATCTGTTTAGATAAAGATTGGCCACAAATTAATCAGACAAGTCAGGAGAATCTTAACAGCGCGGTTTCTGCGGCTAATTTAGCCTACGTTATTTATACTTCTGGTTCTACAGGTAAACCTAAAGGTGTTGAGGTTATTCATCGTAGCGTTAATCGTCTTTTGTTTGGCGTAAATTATGCACATCTAGATGCAACACAAAGATTTTTACAAATGGCTCCCATTGCTTTTGACGCTTCTACCTTTGAGATTTGGGGTGCTTTATTACATGGTGCGAGATGTGTGATTTTTACGGAAGATATTCCTACCGCTACAAGTTTAAGAAATGCAATAGACAAACATGGCATTACTATTTTATGGCTAACGGCTGCTTTGTTCAATAAGATTATTGACGATAATTCCCAAGCTTTATCAGGAATTAAACAGCTACTAATTGGTGGAGAAGCACTTTCAGTTGCTCATGTTCATAAAGCACTGGAAACTTTGCCATTGACGCAAATTATTAATGGATATGGACCAACAGAAAGTACAACTTTTACCTGTTGCTATCCTATTCCTAAACAACTAGAGGCAACAATAAAGTCAATTCCCATTGGTTGTCCAATCTCCAACACACAGGTTTACATTTTAGATAACTATCTCCAACCTGTCCCGATTGGTGTAGTAGGAGAATTACATATTGCTGGTGCAGGATTAGCCAAAGGTTATCTCAATCGTCCCGAATTAACCCAAGAAAAATTTATTCCTAATCCTTTTGAGAAGGATGAAGTGATCCCCCCAACCCCCCTTAATAAGGGGGGCAATGAGCCGTCAAAATTATATAAAACGGGAGACTTGGCTCGTTATTTACCCGATGGTAATATTGAATATGTAGGACGGATTGACAATCAAGTAAAAATTCGCGGCTTCCGTATTGAATTAGGAGAAATTGAGTCCGTACTTAGTCAAAATCAGGCGGTACAGTCTTCTTGTGTGATTGTTCGTGAAGACAATCCCGGGGAAAAACAGTTAGTTGCCTATATTGTACCTAAGCTAGGAGTAAAGCTAACAAGTGGCGATTTGCGTCAATTTCTTAGCGATAAATTGCCCGGTTATATGGTTCCGGGTGCTTTTGTGCTGCTGGAATTTTTCCCTTTAACAGCTAACGGAAAAATTGATCGCCGTGCGTTAAAAGCTCCTAGTAACACCAGTGATTCAGACAGATTTATTGAAGCGCGTAATCAGTTAGAATTAAAACTCGTGCAAATCTGGTCAAAAGTGCTAAAAATTGACAAAATTAGCGTGCATGATAACTTTTTTGACCTCGGTGGTCATTCCCTTTTAGCTCCTTATTTAATCACCCAAATTAAAGAACAGTTAGGCAAAGAAATTGCCGTAACAACACTGTTTCAAAACCCAACTATTGAACAGTTAGCGACTATTATTAAAACCGGTTTAGATTCATCTAACCAGTCTTGTTTGGTTCCCATTCAACCTCATGGTTCAAAGCCTCCTTTCTTCTGTGTTCCAGGCGCCGGGGGACGACCATTTTATTTTTACCATTTAGGACGTTATTTAGGGCAAGATCAACCTTTCTACAGTTTTGAAAATGATCTCTATCAACAGTTTGGAGAAATCACTCGTATTGAGGATATAGCCAGTATTTATCTTAAAGCCATGCAGGATTTACAACCCCAAGGACCCTACTTTTTGGGAGGACATTCCTACGGTGGTAATGTGGCTTTTGAAATGGCTCAACAGTTGGTTAATCAGGGTCAACAAGTGGCATTACTAGCAATAATTGATTCTTCAGCACCAACTTATAAAGATAAGCAAATTTTGCTAGATTATATTAATTGGGATCATGCGCGGTGGTTAGCTGAAGTCAGCAAAGGTATCGAAGTTTATTTAGATAAAACCATCGATATTTCCTATGAAACTCTTCAAGTCTTAACAGTGGAGGAACAATTAAAATACGCCTTAAACTTTTTTAAACTGGCTAATATGCTTCCCCCCAATGCGGAAACTAGGCAGCTTGAAAAAATTGTTCAAGCCTATAAAACTAGCTGTTTATGTCTGATTGATTATCTCCCTAAACAGATTTATCCTGGTAAGATTACGATTATACGGGCCGGGGAGGAATTAGCTGATGATCCAAATAAAGATTTAATAGCTGGAGATTGTGAGGATTCCTCTTTAGGCTGGAGTGAATTTTCTACAGAGCCAGTTGAGATTCATTTCGTACTAGGAAATCATGTCTCGATTATGGTGGAACCCCATGTCCAGATTTTAGCCGAAGAGTTAAAAGTTTGCCTTGAGATTTGATACCAAACCCGTTTTTAAGACTATGGTTAACTGCCAATTCAACTTGAAAAACTCAGTTATCAATTGTTTCTCCCCAATCTCCTGTATCTTTTAAACAGGATTTAATCTAAGAACTGACGATTTTCTACAAGTTGTGTGAATGGTAAGACTAATGTAAAATGCTGCAAGGCATCTGATTGCTAGACAGCCAATTTGTATTCTTTTGCCTTACCATGGATTTTATATGACTGAAATCCCGACCAACCAATCCAACTTAGTGATTTTAGGAGTCTCATCAATGACGGAAACTACTGAAACGGCCATTCCCAATGATTTTCTCGGAATTAATCCCACAGAAATCAACAAAAAACTTGTCTCCTGGGGAATTTCTCTGGATGAAGTTGTTCAAAAACTTGCTTCTCTGGGACTCCCCGGCATTATTTTTATTATTGCCGTTGCCGCCTCCAGCACTACTGCCTATCCTGCGATTTACGCACTTTTTGGGTTAGGCGGTCCACTGGGACTAATTGGTGGACTTGGGGTCTTAGGCCTCTCTACCATTATTGGCGACATTGTGACGGGTTATGGCATTGAGGCACTGCTTAAAACGGTCTATCTCAAACGTCGTGAAACAGAAACTCAAGAATATCTCATCAATGAGGTGGAAGGTTTGCCAATTTCTCAAGTTCTAAAACTTAACCTGAAAAAGGCTATTGAAGTAGAAATTGCTGCCGAAGAACCTGTTGCTCCCAAAGAAGTCGAAATTGCTGAAGAGTAGTTTTAACTTGACTAAGCACTGCTGCCCTCACCGGCCAATTGACTTGTTTAGCAAACCCTAAATACAACAAAAAACCGCCATAAATCTTACTCCTGCTTGACTTATGGCGGTGGTTGTTTTCTGTGTGAATTACTGAAAGCAATCTTTAAATTAATTAACTATCTTCCCAGTCAGAAGGCCATTTCCAAGTCCAAACGGGAGCGGGTTCAGAATCGGGGGGGGAATCGGGAGTCGGAGCCTCGTCTTGGTCCACCGATAAAAAACGAGCAAAGAAGGGGATTGCTTTACTTTGTTCGCTATTAGGATAATTCATGGTCATTCCTAGTTTTGAGTAGCAGCTTTTTCAAGATAGCTGCGATTACCCTGTGATAGTAACATATATTGCCGTCTTACTCAAGTCAAATCCTCACCAAAATCCTCACCTTACCCGCACTCCCATCGGTGACACTTATAGCGGTATTCAGAGTCATCAGGTACGCCAGTTTCCTTCCCTGTTCCCCGCTCCCCATTCCTAATTCAAAAGCGATAACTTCTGTCCCTCACCAGATATGATAATATAGATTGATGGTTATAGGTTAATTGATAAAAACTTTTTTTACCATTAAATTGGGCTGTTAGTTGAACCTCTAAGGGAAATTTATCGGTATCTAAGCAAAAAGCTGTGGCTCCTTTTTTTCTATCGCCTCAGCCACGCGGTCAATATCTAGTGCCTTAACAGGAGTTTGGCAAGCATTGCTATAACCCACTTCCCACTCTACTAAGCCCAATTGTGTTAGACTAATGTAGTTTTTTGTCGAGAGATTTAAGTGAGTTTAACAATGGATAAAAATGAATGGATTAGTAGATTCGATGATTTAATTTGTAGTCCTTCGATTCGAGAGTTTTATGGTGAAAGAGAGTTTTTTAATGTCGGTTATTGGCTCTCCCATACTCAAGATCAACAGGAAGCATCCTCTACTCTGATGGAGAAACTTTTAGAATTTATTCCCAACAAACAGGGAACAATTCTTGACGTTGGCTGCGGTTTAGGAGCAACTACCCATTATCTTCTCAAATATTATCCATTGACAGCAATTGTAGGGATTAACATTTCTCCGACACAAATTGCCAGAAGTCTCTTGAATTTTCCCGAGGGTAAATTTCTGTTAATGGACGCGGTAGAGATGGATTTTGCTGATCATTCTTTTGAGCAAATTATTTGTGTAGAAGCGGCTTTTTATTTTAATACTAGACAGCAATTCCTCCGAGAAGCTTGGCGAGTATTAAAGCCGGGGGGAACCTTAATTCTCTCAGATCTGAGTTTTGCCACAACGGAACTTTTAGGTGATTGGACAGTTCCCCAAGCAAACAGGGTCAAAGATAGGGCAGAGTATCAAAATCTTTATCAACAGGCAGGGTTTAAAGATGTTCAATTTGTCGAGGTGACGGAGGAGTGCTGGTTCAGACATTTTCGCCATCTTAAATCTTGGTTAACAGAGGAATTGCAATCAGGAAAATTAGACGAAGAAACCTATAATTTAAACATTAAGGCTCTGGATAATTTGCTAAGTTCCTCGTCCATAACTTATTGGTTAGTTGCTGCCCAAAAGCCAGTCAATATGCTGTAATAGCTGTAAGTTTTTCTGAAATTTTTGGAGACAAAAAAATGTTTGATTCCTTATCGGGTAAAAAAGTCGTTATTATTGGTGCAAACTCCGGGATTGACCTAGCGATTGCCGAAAAATTGCTCTCCCTGGGGGCAAAAGTGGTGCTTTCCCATGCTTCTCAAGAGAAATTAGCTGCCGCTGTTGCCCTAATTTCCGGGGAGATTGAAGCCAAAACTGTTAATTTTTTAGAAGAAGATTCTGTTAATGCCTTTTTTGCAGAAATTGGCAACTTTGACCATTTAGTAGTAACCTCTCTGGGAGACAGAAATATGCCGCGAGCCTTATTAACTGAAATGACCACAGAAACGGCCCAGGGAGGTATGGATAAATTCTGGGCCACCTTTTTAGCAGTGCGTGGCTCCCTGAAAACTTTGGCCAAGGACGGTTCTATTACCCTGACATCAAGCGTCACTATCTTCAAATATTCCAAAATGGGCGGAATTTCCGTCATAGCCGCCGCTAATAGTGCCGTAGCAGTATTTGGACGCGCCCTCGCCCTAGAACTCGCTCCTGTTCGCGTTAACGTTGTTGCCCCCGGATTAATAGAAGATACAAGTATCTGGAGCAGTCAAAGTGATTCGGAACGCTCCGACCTGAGCAAATGGGCGGTTTCTGCTCTACCTGTCGAACATTTAGGGCAACCCGAAGAAGTCGCCCTAGCAGTATTGAGTTTGATTATCAACCCCTATATGACAGGTGTGGTTTTACCCGTGGACGGTGGAGTTGCTCTTTAATCCCTAACGGGATTTCAACCCTCAACCCGGGAACGTGATGCTAAATCCTGTTTAAAAGGTCTAGGGGGGAGTGGGAAGTGGGTTTTTAAAGTTGCATTAAGGGTTCATCATAGTACACAAGTTCTGTAGTATGCGATCGCTTGTTAGCTGCGCTCGATCGATGTTATTATGACTATCTCTTTAGGCTTTCTATATTTTTCCCTCTCGCTGGGATGTTTTTCTGTATGCTGGTAATAGTTTCCTTTTTTTAGCCACATATCTCCCCCCCCCTATGGTCGATAGTCTTCCCCTCCGCAATTTAAAATATTATTGTGAAAGATTCGCTTCTTTGAATGTTAGTAAAAAAAGAGGTAATGCTCAATATAAACCAATTTTACTTTTATCAGTTATCGATCTAATTTCACAGGGATTAATCACAGAAAATAAAATTTTTGTTTCTGATGAATTAATTAATACATTTAATAAATACTGGAATGTTTTATCGTCTCAATATGATGGAGGTTTTCATTATCCATTTTTCCATTTACAAAGCGAAAGATTCTGGTATTTAAGATTAAAGCCAGATTTTAATGGGCTACAGCCAAAGTCAATGAAAAAACTCAAATTAGCTGTAGAATATGCCTTTTTAGATGAGGAATTATATGATTTGCTTCAATATCAAAATTATCGTCAAGAATTAATAGATACTTTAATATCAGTATGGTTTTCATCATCTCAAAAAGAAATTAGTGAAATATTGACTATTAATAATAACTTGCAAGATGTAACTAGGGAAGAATTATCATTATTTGATGATGTAGAACAGGAGAAAAAATTCTATTTACGAAAATCTTTAATAAGAAGTGCTTTCTTTCGTAAAGCAGTAGTTTATATATATAATTATCAATGCTCTTTTTGTGGTCTTAAAGTAATCCACTCCTTGACACAAAGTATTGTCGATGGCGCACATATCAAACCTTTTGCTAAATTCTATAATAACCAGATAAACAATGGTTTATCTCTGTGTAAAAATCATCATTGGGCATTCGATCAAGGATTATTCACAATTGATAATCAATACAAAATTATTATCACAAAAGACTTTGAAGAAGTTTCACCGAACGCAAAGTCTATAAAAGATTTTCATGGTGAGAATCTTATACTGCCTGATAATCACGAATATCTGCCTAATCTTGAATCCGTAAAATGGCATAGAGATAATATATTTAAAGGTTAAATTTATGAGAAATAATGTTATTTTTGGCGAGCAAACACAGATAAATATTTTTCCTTCTAGAACTGTTGATGACTTTGTTATAGACGTTGAAATAATTACAAAAGAAATTCAAAGTTTATATCTTTCTAACAGTATTCCATTTGTTATAGGTTACTCAGGAGGAAAAGATAGTAGTGCTGTTGTTCAGTTAATTTGGAATGCAATCAGCAAACTTTCCATCGAGGAGCGTCATAAAAAAATTTATGTAATGACTACAGATACTCAAGTTGAAAATCCTCTTGTATCTACTTGGGTTAAGCAATCTCTAGCCAGAATGAAAAATGAAGCTAAAATGCAGCAGATGCCTGTAGAACCTTATTTATTACGCCCAGAAATAAAAGATACTTTTTGGACTTGTTTAATTGGTAAAGGCTATCCTGCACCTCGTCATGGATTTCGTTGGTGTACTGAAAGACTGAAGATAACACCAACAAATCATTTTATTCGTCAGCAAATTCGAGAAAGTGGCGAAGTTATTCTTATGCTCGGTACAAGAAAGGCTGAGAGTAATAAACGTGCTTCAACAATGAATAAATATGAAATTAATAGCTTTCAAGAACAACTTAATCTTAAGGAGAATATTAGTAAACCATTGCGCTATAGTGGTAGCCTTCCCAATGCAATTATTTATAGCCCTTTAGAAGATTGGCGTACTGATGAAGTATGGATGTACTTAATGCAGTGGGAAAATCCCTGGGGAGGAGATAACAAAGAATTATTAGCAATGTATCGGGGAGCGACTGCGGATAATGAATGTCCCTTAGTGGTGGACACCTCAACCCCTAGCTGTGGAGATTCGCGCTTAGGTTGTTGGGTGTGTACGTTGGTAAATAAAGATAAATCGATGGAGGCAATGATACAGAATGACCAAGAAAAGGAATGGTTACAACCGCTTTTAGACCTTCGCAACGAATTAGATATAGAAGATGACCGACCAAAACGGGATTTTCGTCGTATCTTTGGGAAAGTACAATTATTTGAAAGAAACTTAAATGGAGAAATATCGATCGAACCGATACCGGGCCCTTATACTAAACAATGGCGAGAATATTGGCTGAGAAGGGTATTAGAGGCTCAGGAGAGCGTGCGTACTAATGCCCCAGAGGAGATGAAAGATATTACCCTAATTACCACGGAGGAACTCAGCGAAATTCGCCGGATTTGGAGGGAAGAAAAGCACGAATTTGATGACCAATTACCGAAGATTTATAAACAAGTGACTGGAGAAACTTTTCAAGACCCGCGACCGGGAGCGGATAATAATCTTTTGGGGAGTGAAGAATGGGATATACTCGCGGATATCTGTGCCGAGGATTCCATGCACCTAGAATTATTGGCTAAACTAATCGACACGGAACGTCAATATTTTCTCAAAATCTCTCGCAAGGGTATTTACAAAGACCTAGAAAAATGCTTTGAATCTAGTTCTCGTAGTAAAGAGGAAGCGATCGAAAATGCTCGTTATGTCTATGATCTAAAGAATGCTGCTCAAAGTGGCAATATTGCTCAGGTGAAAGAACAACTCAAGGAGAGTTTTAGTGAACCGGAAAAAGACCCACAAAAACAGTTAACTTGGGCCAGTATGAAATTCCCTACAACCGATGAGGAGGAAGAATAACGGGTTTATTTTACCCGTAAACTGGCGATCGAGTTGACCATCAATAAAATTACTGTTTCCCGATGACAAGACGCGATGAAACCCTACCAAAAAATTCCTATTCGTGAATGTGGGGAACCCCTAGTACCTATACCCGCAGATAAGTTTGTTATTCCTTCTCCCCATGCTTACGAGAAATTAGGAGCTAATTATCGGGGTAAATCTCCCTATTTTTTGCGACAAGGGGTGTTAAATCCCCTGATTGACGCTCAAAACCGTCTGCAAGTCTATCAACCCGGTTGGCAAATTTTGATTTTTGATGCCTATCGACCGATCGAAGTGCAACAATTTATGGTCGATTATACTTTTCAGACTCTCCTAGACACAAGAGGATTAGCCAAAGAGAAACTATCGAAGGCAGAAAGTCAAGGGATTTTAACAGAAGTTTACACTATTTGGGCGGTTCCCAGCGATAATGCCGCCACCCCGCCTCCCCATAGTACCGGAGCGGCGATCGATATTACCCTAGTTGACGAGAAGGGACAAGCCATCGACATGGGGGGAGAAATCGATGAGATCGGAGAGCGATCGCATCCCGATTATTATATCGCCGCAAAAAGCCCACGAGAACAGGGTTATCATCAAAAACGAGTTTTATTGGCTAAAGTGATGGAGGAGGCGGGATTTAGCCGACATAAGGGGGAATGGTGGCATTTTTCCCTAGGAGATCAGATGTGGGCCTGGTCGCTCGATCGAGCCTACGCTATCTATGGCAGAGTGGAGGATTAAGTAGGATTTGCGGCAAAAAGTTTCTTATGGGGACAGGGTGTGGCCCCCCCAACCCCCCCGACATCGGGGGAGCAGTGGGGTGTAGGGTTTTACCGATTTTGAGGGGGTCAATTACCTAATTTTCAGGGGAAAAGTCCAGGAATTTTCCCCCCAATCACTCCCGTCGCCGGTACTTTTTGATTGACAAAAGGTCTAAAAGTCTTATCCAAAAAGGTTTTTAGATTTATTCAGCCAACCCCAGATCAATACTGATATACTAACAAAAGAAGACTCAAAGCTTAGACCGGCTTCTGATCGATAATCGCCAAAATTTGCTCAACAAAAGCTTGGTGATCAACCACCGGTTTAGAAATATAACCATCGGCCCGACTCTGCTTGAGAAAATTCTCTCGATCGCCCTCCATAGCGTGAGCGGTGACGAGAATAACGGGTAAATCGGCGGTTTCGGGGTTAGCTTTGAGAATTTGGCTGATTTTAATACCATCTACCGCTTTCCCTTCATAGACACTATGGGAGAGAGAGACATCCATTAAGATCACATCCGCTTCCTTATCCCGAGCAATACGAAGCACTTCTTCCACATCTTCGGTCCCTTTGACCTCTAGACCACCTCGTTTGGTCAAAATTTTGGCAAAAACGCGAAAATTTATCGGGTCGTCTTCTACAATCAAAACAGTTGTCATAGGGATGCTCAGGGATAAACAAGGTTAAAACGGGCAAAATGCCTTATGATTCACAGCTAGACAGATTAAAAACGAGAGACTCATGGCCAAACAACTGGATTTCTTAGCTAGTGGTCAAATTATACCCACGGCCTTACACCAAGAGATGGAACGCTCCTATCTAGAATATGCCATGAGTGTGATCGTGGGCCGAGCCTTGCCGGATGTACGGGATGGCTTAAAACCAGTCCATCGTCGCATATTATACGCTATGCACGAACTGGGTTTAACTCCCGATCGCCCTTTTCGCAAATGTGCGCGGGTGGTGGGGGATGTGTTGGGTAAATATCATCCCCACGGCGATCAGTCAGTGTACGAAGCACTGGTTCGTATGGTACAGGATTTTTCCAGTCGTTACCCACTTTTATCGGGCCATGGTAACTTTGGTTCGATCGATAACGACCCCCCGGCAGCCATGCGTTACACCGAAACCCGTTTGGCTGGTATCGGTGATCAGGCGGTTTTAGGGGGAATTAGCGAGGCTATCGTTAATTTCAGCAGTAATTTCGATAATTCTCAACAGGAACCCGTTGTTTTACCCGCTCAGTTACCGATACTAATTCTTAATGGTTGTTCGGGTATTGCGGTGGGGATGGCGACTAATATTCCTCCCCATAATTTAGGGGAAGTGGTGGAAGGTTTAATCGCTTTGATTGATAATCCCGATTTAAGCGAGGAAAAGTTAGTAGAAATTATCCCCGGTCCCGATTTTCCCACGGGAGGCGAGATTTTAGATGATACCGGCATTCGCGAGGCCTATCGCACCGGTAGGGGGATTATTCCCGTGCGCGGAGTGGCGAAAACTGAAACAATTATCATTGAGGGCAAGCGCCGAAGGGAAAGGACGGCAATTGTGGTTACTGAGTTGCCTTTTCAGGTGAATAAGGCGGCATGGATTGAAAAAATCGCCGAATTAGTCAATTTAGGGAAATTGGAGGGAATTGCCGATATCCGCGATGAAAGCAATCGCGAAGGCATTCGGGTGGTGATTGAATTAAAGCGGGAAAGTCAACCGCAGCAGGTTTTGGCGGCTTTATATCAACAAACGGCCCTACAGACTAATTTTGGGGCGATTATCCTCGCTTTGGTCGATAATCAACCCCGGCAGTTATCTTTAAAACAAGTTTTACAGGAATTCTTGCGCTTTCGAGAAACAACTCTCACCCGTCAGTATGGCGATGAGTTGCAACAGGCCAGCGATCGCTTACACCTAGTGGAGGGTTTATTATTAGCTTTGCAGAATATCGATCGAGTGGTGGATATTCTCAAAAATGCCCCCGATGGTACGACGGCTAAGTACCGTTTTCAGGCAGAATTGGGCATTAGTGACGCTCAAGCTGATTCTATCTTAGCTATGCCCCTACGTCGTTTAACTGGTTTGGAAAGACAAAAGTTAGAGACGGAAGCGACGGAATTACAAACAAAAATTCAACAGTTGGAAACCCTCCTCCATAACCGTCAGGAGTTTCTCAAGTCTCTGAAAAAAGAATTGCGCTCTTTAAAGAAAAAATTCGCCGATAGCAGACGGACAAAAATTCGCACTGGGAAGTCGGGGGACAGGAAACAGGAGACAGAAGGGAAGAAACAGGATTCTGTGGTGAAAAAACAGGAGACAGTCCCGATGAAAAAATTTTCACCCCCACAGATGAAAGAGGTTTCCTTCCCCACACCCCACTTCCCCCCCGATGTCGGGGGGGTTGGGGGGGCCACACCCCCTTTGAAGTCAGAAGTTAAAAAACAGGAGAATAAAGTTAAGAAAAAGTCCGAGAGTGAGAATGCACCTAGTTTAAGCCTATTTACGCCCCAAGAACCCCCAGAAAATGCGATTTTATTGCTTGATGCCGAAGATAAAATCAGTTGGACGACACCAGAAGAGCGAGCGCCAGACCGGGGTTTAATTATCTATCAACAGGCGATCGAAAAACGGGAAAATTTCCTAGTTATCCTCGATAATGCCAAAGCTTACCCGATTGCTATCCGGGAAGTCCCCCCGCAAGGGAATCAACCGGTGTTAATCGACCGTCTGCTGACCAAAACCGCCCAAAAAGAGTCAGAAGCCGTGTTAAATCAATTTTTCTTGACAGAACCTCAAAAAAATCAAGAATTGCTTTTACTGAGTCAACAGGGGCGAATAAAGCGGCTTCCCATCAATGAATTAGAGGGGGTTGGTAGTCGGGGTTTGTCCCTGATGAAATTGAAAGAAGATGATCGCCTATATGCTGCTATTTTTACTCACGAAGGCCTGGACTTAGCGATCGCTACCAGCAGCGGTCGGGTGTTGCGTTATCCCGTGCGCGAGGAATTATTGCCAATTATGGGTAAATCTGCCCAGGGTTTGGCAATTTTGCGATTGCGCTACGGGGAAAATCTAGCTGGGTGTGTTTCTCTCCCTCATCGGTCAAATCTGCTACTGATTTCGGGATTAGGTTACGGGAAAAGACTGGCGATCGAGAATTTACGTCTATCACAATTAGGCGATCTTGGTTCACCTGCTTTACAATTCGTTAACAAACAGGATAGTTTAGCGGCCATGGTAGCGGCGCAGGCGGGGAGTATAGTGTTATTAAGTACCAATCAGAATCGAAAACTACCCTTAGAGGTAGAAACTGTGACAGTCACGGGTAAAGACGGGACAGGTTCACAATTAGTCAAACTCAACCCCGCAGAAAAAATTATCAAAGCACAATTGTTACAGGACACCTCGAATAGGAGAGTTTTTTAACAAAGTGTCGGTCGAGGAAATCTCCCCGATATACAGTGGTGAAAAGGGAATAAATTTAAATAACTAACAAGAGGCTCCGTCACTCAAAATTTGATTTTTTGATCTGTCCCATAAATAACGCCCTGGTTATTGAGTAAAATTAAACTTTTTTTGCCCATCAACTTAAAAACTTGCGTTTTTTGGATCATCTTAGCATAGAGGACTGAGTAGTATGAGTTAAAGCAAAGTTGATTTGTTAATTTTGTCTATCAGTGTAATCTGGGTGAAATCTCTCACTTTTTTCCCTGATCAATTACTAAGGGGTAAGCTTAGACGCACTTCAGTTACATATCTTGATAATTCAAAAAACTCTCAACCGCTTATTAATCCTGCCTCCTGCCTTGCTAAAACGCATCTAAGATGCGTTTTAGCTTACCTCGATCAATTGGACTTATTGAAAAAATCTTCGCACTAATTGAGAATAACCCAAGGTTTCATGAGGGTTTCAGGCGGTGCAATACTAAAGTAAATCTATTATTTGAGCTACCCTACAGCGTCTTTCTCTAAGTCAATGGCGAAAAAACCGAAAAATGTTGCCCGTAAACACCGGTATTGGCAAAGATGGTTAAAACTAACTCTGATTGCAGTTTTTGGGTTTATTATCCTTAATTTAGCGACTAATTTAGCCATCTGGTGGCCAATTAATCAACAAAAACCCGTTGATGCCATCTTAGTTTTGGGGGGCAGCATTCGTCGGGAAATTTATGTAGCCAATCTGGCCCTGCAATACCCCGATATACCGATTTTAGTTTCCCAAGGATCGAAAGACCCCTGTATTTTATTACTATTTGAACGGGCAAAAGCACCAAAAACTAACGTCTGGTTAGAAAAGTGTGCTAATTCTACCTTCGGCAATTTTTTCTTTGCTGTGCCAATTTTAAAACAATGGGGAGTACATAAAGTAAAAGTTGTCACCTCTCCTACTCATTTACCTCGCGCTAAATGGTTAGCAGCAATTCACTTGCAATCCCACGGTATAGCAGTAGAAATCGATGCAGTCAGAGAAATTGGTATTCCGGGTAATAACGAATCAAAGCTAAAAACTGGGTTAGATGTGACTAGAAGTATAATTTGGGCTTTTGTGGGACAATTAATCTATCCACCCTGTTGGCAAGTCATTCCCTTAAATTCCGTTGATTTAGAAGCTTGGCGCGATCAAGGTTTTAAATGTGAATCTCAAGGTAAGATCAGCTAAACAATCCTCTCCCAGTTAGTTTTTTAGCGGCTGCATCCCATTTTTGTAAATCTACTAACTTGGGGTTTTTAAAGGCAAACTCTCTCTTCCCACTTGCCACTTTCCTATACCTTTTAAACAGGATTGAGTATCAGAAACCCTATCGGGTATTTGCGATCGCGTCTAGAGCCAGATTCAGTTTCAGCACGTTAACCCCCGGTTCACCGAAGATGCCGAGAAAGCGATTATCGGTGTTTTTGATAATCAGTATCTCCACTTGATTGGTCGGTAATCCCCGCACCCTCGCCACCCGCTCGATCTGCGCTCTGGCGGCCTCTGGGGTGATATGGGGATCGAGACTCGATCCGGAGGTGTACACCAGAGCTGCGGTGGGTTTAATTCCCGTCTTCTCTAATCGGGGAATCTCCCCCTCGATTGCTTTTTTCGGGTCGGAATCGGGTTTTCCTTTAATTCGATCGATCAATACGGGGTTACTGGGAGCTAGGTTACTCGCCCCCGAAATTCCGGTTTGCAGGACTTTGTTAGGATCGTTTTTCGGATCGGCCGTACTGTAGGCGGTGGTACTTGGACGACTATTGAAATAGCGATCGCTGGTGAAAGGTTGCCCAATTAGAGCCGAACCCACCACTTGACCTTGATTATTGGTGATCAAACTCCCGTTCGCTTGCCAGGGAAAAAGAATTTGACCGATGGCGATCATCGAGAAAGGATAGATCAGCGCAGTGATCACCCAGAGAACTAGGGTAGAACGGATGGCTCTACCGGCCTCGCGTGCAAAACTCATAATTAGGGTTTACTGAAAAAGTTTGTTGGTGGAGTTAGGAGTCAGGAGCCAGTAGTCAGTAGTCAGGAGAATTAGGAATAAACCACAATCAATTAAAGAGTCTATTTAGAGATTTTCTGGCTCTTCTAGGTTCTGTGTGATAAGTTTAACTTACATAGGATCGATCGATCTTTGTGTCCTTTGTGTCTTTGTGGTTCGTTCCACCCCCTCGCTAGGGGCAATGTATCTTAGAATACATTTTACCCACCAAATCCAAGAGAGCCATTTTCTGCTTTTTCCCATTTTTGAACTCTCAAAAATTAATTATGCCAGAAATCTCTTAAAACCTCTCCGGTACAAAGATGACAAAGAATAGATAGATAAATAAAGCAAAAGCGACTAATCCTAAAAGGGTTAATGCGAAGGCTTGCCCCCTATCGATAGTGCTTCCCGTAGAAGCTTGAACGATGGAGGAGAAAAGAATTGTCAGACAGAAATTTAAGAAAATATACCAGAAAAATCGGTATTTTCTAGGGGCTGCTTTCATAAGAATTAGATTTTTTTGGAGATTTGTTTTTGCCAGTAAATCAAGAAAATAGCTGTAGTTGTCGATAGGTTGTCTTGTTCCCCTTTTTCAATTCATAGTTAAGAATACATTGGCCTACATATCTAGCCAAATTAACAGGAACCGCATTGCCAATCATTTGTTCTAGATTAGATTTTGTTCCTGTAAAAATAAAGTCTTTAGGAAAAGTTTGAATATAGCTTCGCTCCCTCGTTGTTAGCGGTCTTAATTTTTCCTTGAGATGACAAGCATCACCGGGATGTTGTCGATAGGTTTTGGGAACTGGTCGATTTACTCCTCGAATAGTAGGGCTAGGTTCATAAATACTGAATATCGCCCTTCTTTGATAGCTTCTAGGATGTCTATAATAGTATTCTATATCTAATTCTTTGCCCATATAGTCAAATACAGTCAGAGGTTGACTTGATAGATTTTCATTGATCTCATCGATTAAAAAATCATCTTCTTCCTTCATTTTACCGATCAGAAAATATCTTTTTCTAGTTTGAGGAACTCCGCAGTAACAAGAATTAATAACTTTTTCAGTTAAACCATAACCATGGCTTTTAAAAATTTGTTTTGCTTGAGTGAGTATTTTACTTTTCTCAATTCTATCCACATTTTACATAACAAACCATTGGGGACTTACTCTAGTGACAATTTCAGCGAATGTGAGCGTTAGATTCGCTCGTCCTAAACCCTCGTCTCTCTTACCCGCACTGGAAAAGTCTTGACAAGGAGGGCTGCCGACAATAATCTCAGGATTATATTGAGCAAATATTTCTTGGCTAGATTCTCTAGATAAATCGACATTAAATATCGGATGACTAAAGTTATTTCTATAGACATCTATAGCAGGTATCCAATTATCAAATGCGGCCACAATAGTAAACCCCGCTTTCTGGAAACCTAAAGATAAACCACCACAACCAGCAAATAAATCGATTGTGATCATTTTGCTCCCTCCTCTAAATTGACTCTCGAAAGCATAAAATAAATGATCGGAATCGGGAGCTAGACCGTATAACTCTTGTGTACTTAACTCCGCAGGTTGAATTTTTAAATTTTCGTCAAGTTTCAGATATACATTTTTCAGTCCTTTCCAATCCAAGTAAGCGCACAAAGAAGCTGGAAATGAGGAGTTAAATTGATTTTTACCCCATGTTTCTTTTTGGTTAAAATCCCGATTCGAGTGCTTCAATCCGAATAAACTAGGCTTAAATATTGCCGATTTTCCCATTACCTCAACCCGATCGCTGAAATTATCTCATCAATAATCTTAATAGCAATAAACGGCGCAATCATGCCTCCCACGCCGTAGATGAGGATATTGCGCCGCAATAGTTGGTCAGCAGTGAGCGGGCGAAATTGAACGCCTTTAAGTGCCAGGGGAATCAAAACGGGGATAATCAGGGCATTGTAGATCAGGGCCGAGACGATCGCCGATTGAGCGCTTTTCAAACCCATGATATTTAAAGCACCGATCCCGGCGGCGGCGAAAATCGTCGGGATAATGGCGAAATACTTGGCGATATCGTTGGCTACCGAAAACGTGGTCAGGGCGCCGCGGGTAATGAGTAACTGTTTGCCGATGGTCACTAAATCGATCAGCTTGGTCGGGTCGGAATCGAGATCCACCATATTGGCAGCCTCCTTCGCCGCTTGGGTTCCGGAGTTCATCGCCACACCGACATTAGCCTGGGCCAGTGCGGGTGCGTCGTTGGTTCCGTCTCCCGTCATGGCAACTAACTTGCCCTTGGCTTGCTCGCGACGGATCACCTCGATCTTATCTTCTGGGGTGGCCTCGGCGATAAAATCATCCACCCCCGCCTCCGCCGCGATCACCGCCGCCGTGATCTGGTTGTCGCCGGTGAGCATGATCGTTCTCACACCCATGCGCCGTAATTGGTCGAAACGCTCTTTTAATCCCGGTTTCACGATGTCCTTGAGATAGATCACCCCGTAGATATCGTTACCCCGACAGACGGCGAGGGGAGTTCCCCCCAAACGGGAAACCCTTTCCTGTGCCTCATCGAGGGTCTCGGGAACGGAACCACCGCGGGAACGGACGAAACCTTTAATCGCGTCTACGGCTCCCTTACGGTATTCCTCGCCGGCCCTATCGGTGCCGCTCATGCGGGTACGAGCGGAGAATTCGATTCCCTCGCCGGGTTGGCCATCGATATCGAGGTTCGCGCCCAAATTCCGGGCTAAGGCAACGATCGAGCGTCCTTCCGGGGTTTCGTCGAAAAGGCTGGCCGCTAGACAGATGCGGGCTAATTCCTCGAGGTTATGACCGTTCACGGGGATAAATTCGTCAGCCAGCCGGTTTCCGAGGGTGATCGTTCCCGTTTTGTCGAGAAGGAGGGTATTCACGTCGCCGCAGGCTTCCACCGCGCGTCCAGAGGTGGCAATGACGTTAAACTGAGCCACACGATCCATCCCAGCGATGCCGATCGCACTCAGTAAACCACCGATCGTCGTGGGAATGAGGGCGACGAGGAGGGAGATCAGGATGGCGATACTCGAACCCGCTCGAAAGGTATTCGCCACCTCTGGACCGAGAATACTATCGAGAAAACCAGCGATGTAGTTAGCGATCGATGGTATGGTGGCGACGACGATCAGGAAAACTTGGGTTAACACGGCCAGCAGTACCGTGAGGGCGATCTCGTTGGGGGTTTTCGTGCGCTCGGCCCCTTCTACAAGGGCGATCATGCGATCAATAAAACCCTGCCCTGGTTCTTGGGTGATCCGTACCGTCAACTCGTCGGAGAGAAGCCGCGTACCACCGGTAACGGAACTGGCGATGTCGGTGCCGGGCTGTTTCAAAACGGGAGCCGATTCTCCAGTGATCGCCGATTCATCCACCGAACCGATTCCCTCAATTACTTCTCCGTCGGCAGGAATCATGTCCCCGGCCACCAATTTTACCCGATCGCCCCGACCCAAGGCCGTGGAACTGACCGACTCGATCGAGCCGTCAGGGAGGAGCTTGCGGGCGATCGTATCGCTGCGGGTGGAGCGTAGGGCATCGGCTTGAGCTTTGCCTCGTCCTTCGGCCACTGCTTCGGCGAAGTTGGCAAATAGCACCGTGAAGAAGAGGATGAGGGTGATGATGCCGTTGAGTAGCCGTTGTTGTCCGATATCGGCGGAGATTGTACCAAATAAATTCGGGTTGATCGTGACTAGAGCCGTGACGAGCGTTCCCAACCAGACGACGAACATAACTGGATTGCGAACGGTGATCCGCGGGTCAAGTTTAAGGAAGGACTGCTGGATTGCGCTTTGATAGAGACCGGTCCGGTTTACCTTGGGGGTATGGCGGCGGTCGTCCAGGCGACCTCTCGGTACTTGAAACGGGCGGGAGGATTTAGAATTTCCTTTGTTCGTTCTCATAAATTATCCAAACTCCTAGCCGATCATCCGGGTGATTTGAAAGGCTTCCGCAATCGGCCCGAGGGCTAATATCGGGAAGAAAGTGAGCGCGCCGAGAATTAAAATCACCCCCGCCGTTACGCCAGTAAACAAGCCGGTATCGGTGCGGAGGGTTCCAGTGGTGGCGGGAACCAGTTGTTTGCGGGACATCCCATCTGCCAACAAGAGCAGGGCGGCGATCGGGATATACCGTCCAGCCAGTAAACTGAAGGAGGCGCTGAGATTCCACCAGAGACCGGTGATCGTCGGTGTCGCCCCGCCCGCAATCGCGATTGGCGAGGGTTGGGAATCTCCTAGTCCCTCGAATCCCGACCCGTTATTAGCGGCGGCGGAAGCGTACTCGTAGATAACTTGAGATAATCCATGAAAGCCGGGGTTACTGATGCCTTGAAAATCAGGGATAGCAAGGGCGATCGCTCCGGGGATGAGGATGGCGATCGGGTGAACCAGCAGAATTAAAAAACTGGCGAATACCACTTCCCGTTTCTCAATTTTGCGCCCGAGGAATTCCGGGGTTCGTCCCACCATTAGCCCGGTGACGAATACTGCGAGGATTAGATAGGCAAATAGGTAGGCAGTACCAGTACCCTGGCCTCCGAAAACGATTTGCAGGAACATATTCGAGAGGGTGGCGAAGCCGCCGTTCGGCATCAAGGAATCGTGCATGGCGATCACGGCACCGCACATGGTGGCTGTGGTAGTTACCGCGTACAGGGCCGATTGCGCCCAACCAAAACGCACTTCTTTGCCCTCGAAATTAACCGCTCGCTCCACCCCTAGCAGGGAGTTAACCGCCTGGTTGCCGTTATATTCCCCGATCGCGGTGATGATCGTAAAGCCGATTAAGATTCCTAGGGGAATTAGATAGATTAACCACGCTTGCTTGAGATTATTGGCGAAAATTCCGTAGGTGTAGATTAGCGAGGTGGGAATCGAGAGAATCGCCACCAATTGTACTAGATTCGTGAATCCGTTGGGGTTTTCCAAGGGGTGGGCCGAGTTGATGGCAAAAAAGCCGCCGCCGTTTTCTCCTAATTCCTTAATGATCTCGAAGTGGGCCACCGGACCGCGGGCGATCGCCTGACTCAGGTTGGGGTTTTCTAGCGTCGGCAAGATCGCCGGACCGGCGAGGGTTTCTGGGACTCCGGCGATGATCAGGGCCATTGCCCCCACGATCGAGATCGGTAAGAGGATGCGGGTGATCGCTCGGATCAGATCCACGTAGAAATTGCCCAACGGTCGCCCCGTCAGTCCCCGAATAAAGGCGATCCCCACCGCTAGACCGGTTCCGGCCGAGGTGAACATATGATAGCCGAGGCCCCACATCTGGCTCCCGTAGCTAAGATAGGTTTCGCCGGAATAATGCTGTTGGTTGGTGTTGGTGATAAAGGAAATCGTCGTATGTAGCGTGGTGTCCCAAGTGGGGGCGGGGATTCCCGTCGGGTTGAGGGGAAGGAATCCTTGCAGGGCGATAATGGAAAAAATTAGGAATCCCATCACCGCGTTACTGTAGAGAACGGCGCGGGCGTACTGCCAGCCGGTCATATTCTCTTTCCCTCTCACCCCGACGAGGGAGTAAAGAAGACTCTCGGCCCGATCGCACATTGGGTCGAGTAAGGTTCTCCGTTCCATGAAAACCTTAGCCATATACCGCCCGAAAAAGGGGGTGATGGCCACGATTATCAGGATCGTGAGCGCGATTTGAATCCATCCTTGCAACATGGTTCGATCAACTCCGAGAAAAAGGAAGTCGAGGCTCGATCAGAGGATCGATCGGGAAAATCACGGGTTCGCTGTCTCGAAACCGCTTGAGAAAACCGAGTTTGTCTAGTGACTAACGAGCGGTTAACCGAGGGATTAGCGTTGCCTCTTTAGGCCCGATTATAGCGATTTCTCGGGCGTTTATAGGGTATATTTTTTCCGTTCGCCACGCTGTATAACACCGATATATTCTTTCGAGATAAAAACGTTTAGAGTGTTTATACCGGTGTTTAGATCGGTCTAAACGCCGACCGAGAACGGATCGATAGTAAGAGAGCGGTATAGAATCGATCTACGGGAAACCGACCGTTCCGTTTGGCTCGGTATGGTTTTCAAGTAGCAATGTTCTAGAGAGAGCGAGCCAGAATCAAGAATAATAGAGTGTCGGACGGGATAAATATTTCGCGATACCTTTAATTTTCGAGATTCGAGTATTGTAAAGTTTTATAAAAAATATATGCAAATGACTGCAAACAACTGCTAATATGGTTAGTACAAGTTTACATTGCAGTTCACATGAAACTATCAGATTATGCTAAGAAAAAAGGGATCAGTTATGACACTGCTTGGAGAATGTGGAATCGAGGGCAGTTACAAGGAGAACGTCTTCCTACAGGAACAATTATTATTTTTGAAGATGACCGTTCTTGCGGTGAAAATAAAGTAGCTATTTATGCGCGAGTTTCTAGTTCAGAAAATAAATCTAACTTAGAGACTCAGGCAAAAAGATTGGAAGCTTATTGTATGGCGAAAGGCTATCAAATTGTTCGAGTAGTTAAAGAAGTAGGAAGTGGAGTCAATGATCATCGAAAGCTATTATTAAAACTTCTAGAACAAACTGATTATAATTTGATTGTCGTAGAACATAAAGATCGTTTAAGCAGAGTAGGGTTTAATTATCTGAAAGTTCTTTTAACTCAAACAAATAGAGATATAGAGGTCGTTAATCTAGCAGAAGAAAGAAAAGACGATTTAATGCAAGACTTCGTGAGCATAATTACCTCATTTTGCGCTCGATTATACTCATTAAGACGACGAAATAGAAAGACAGAATGTTTAATTAAATGCCTTGAGGAGAATGATGAAATTAGTTCAAAAACATCTAATTAAATTTAATCACAAAAATTATTCAGTAATTGATAAATTAGGATTTTTATCGAAGAATCTGTATAATTGTGCTGTTTATTTAAACCGTCAAGTTTTCTTTTCACATCAACCATTTTTAACAATGACTGAGTTACATCATGCCTTAAAAATGAGTCCAGATTATCAAGCCTTACCCGCCAAAGTAAGTCAGTTAGTATTAAAGCAAGTAGAAAAAACCTTTAAATCCTACCAAAAAGCGAAAGAACAATACAAAAAATCGCCAGATAAATTTACAGGAGAGCCTAAGTTGCCAAGATACAAAGACAAGGAAAAAGGTAGAAACGTTTTAACTTATAACTATCAAGCCATTTCTAAAAAAGCGTTGAAGCAAGGTTTAATCAAGCTATCAGGGACTAATTTAGAATTTAAAACTAATTTAAAGGAAGTCTTAGAGGTCAGGATTATTCCTAAATTGGGTGCTTATTGTTTAGAGATTGTCTATGAACAACCATCCTCATCAAGTCAAGAGGGAGAAAGATATGCTTTTATCGATTTAGGCTTAAATAACCTAGCTGCTGTTACCTCTAATATTCCCGAATTTCAGCCAACTTTAGTATGTGGAAAAGCCTTAAAATCCTGCAATCAAAAGTACAACAAGACACTAGCTAAACTCAAATCGGAATTACCCAGTCTACAGAAGACCAGTAAAAGAATACAAGGTTTAACTTTAAAGCGTAATTGCAAGGTGGATTATTACCTCCACACCGCTAGTAAATATATTATTGATAAATTACTAGCTCATCAAATTAACCTTTTAGTTATTGGTCATAATCAAGGCTGGAAACAAAACATTAATATTGGAGATAGAAATAACCAGTCATTCGTAAATATTCCTCATTCAAGGTTTATCGAACAACTTACCTATAAAGCAAATTTAGTAGGAATAGAGGTCAAAACAACTAATGAAAGCTATACCTCTAAATGTAGTTTCTTGGACTTAGAGTCTATTCAAAAGCAAAAAAGCTATTTAGGCAAGAGAATTAAAAGAGGACTATTCAGAAGCTCGTCGGGTTATTTCTATGGAGCAGATATTAATGGTTCCTTAAATATTGGAAGAAAGGTAGTCGGAGAGGCCGCCTTTAGCGGGAATCCGATAGAGAGGTTCGTAGTTAACCCAGTACGGGTCAAAGCGTACAAAGCTAATTCTAGATGCAATATTTGCGTACAGAATTAGTAACTATATCGATATCGTGTCACGCTCTCGATAATTTCAAAAAAGGAGACGATCGTGCGACGGGGAAGACATAAAATTTTTATCGGTATGGCCCCGGGGGTCGGGAAAACCTACAAGATGCTGGAGGAGGGGCATAACCTCAGAAAGCAGGGAACCGACGTGGTGCTCGCACTTCTCGAAACCCACGGCAGGAAAGAGACCGCCGAAAAAGCCGAAGGATTGGAGATCGTACCGAGAAAAATCTTACAGAAAGAGGGACTCACTCTCTCGGAAATGGATACGGAAGCGATTATTACCCGCTCGCCGCGGCTGTGCCTCATCGATGAATTAGCCCACACGAACGCGCCCAGTTCGGAGCGAGAGAAACGCTTTCAGGACGTGGAGATAATTTTATCCCGGGGAATCGATGTTTACTCTACCGTGAATATCCAGCATATCGAGAGTTTAAACGATCTGGTCGCCCGGATCACCGGGGTGGTCGTTCGCGAGAGAATTCCCGATCGGATTCTGGAGGAAGCCGATGAAGTGATCGTGGTGGATGTTACCCCCGAAACGTTAGAGGAAAGATTATTAGAGGGAAAAGAGCCAACAATCGTTAAATAATTTCTTTCAACGGCGCAATTTAATCGCCCTACGAGAACTCGCTTTGCGGGAAGTGGCCGATACGGTTGAAGAGGATGCCAGTAATTCCACAAAATTCATCGGTCAATCCTGTCTCGTTCACGAACGGGTATTAGTATGTGTCTCGACTTACCCGAACTCTTTACAGTTATTACGTCGGGGAGCGAGAATCGCGGGGTATATGAACGCCGAGTTTTTCGTGATCTTTGTCTATAGCCCCGATCGTTTTTTAACGAGGGAGGAGGCTTTACACATCGAAACTTGCGAGCGTTTATGTATGGAATTCGAGGGTAGATTTTTACGAATTAAAAGCCATCAGGTTCCAGAAGCGATCGCCGAGGTGGCCGAGCGCGAACGGATTACCCAGATCGTTATGGGGGAGAGCCGTCAATCGCGCTGGAAGCATTTAATCAAAGGTTCTTTGACACAGAAACTCCTGCGTCTGATCTGGCAGAAACATATCGATCTCCATATCATCGCCACCGATCCGAAAGTACCGAGTAAAGACGGGCGGGTCAAAAAATCCGATGACTACTGATGCGGCGATTATGGCAGACCTGAATTTTGGTGGCATCGACAAAGCTAATCCCCGTGCAACGACCAAAACAATGCTTCAAGTAAACGCACTCAGGGATGAGAGTCGAGGGTATCCATTCGATAAAACGTTGATAGCTAGGCAGTTGAGGGAACTCTTGTCGCCAGTAGACACAAACACGATCGAGGTAGAAATGTTTAAAATTACGGTAGTGGTTTTGATGGAAAGCCATCAGGATGGTCATAATTTCGCTTAAAGTCAAGATTTTGCCACGTTTACGAGCTTTATTATCGGCTGAAAGCCTTGTCTGTTCTAATTTAGGTTCAAATACACGGCATCCGTCGTCGACATGACAGAAAAGAGCTTCTAGACTAGACATAGATGGGTTGGAGGTGCTGAGTTTATATATTTTTCAGCTTACTAGCCCCCGCCTTTTCTTTCCAACCTTATCCCGAACTGACGTTAAATTATATCAGGAATCAGGTATCTGTATAGGCTCAGGCGCAGTGGAATCAACAATTAAGCGGCTCAGTGCTAGAGTGAAAATATCCGGGGCGCAATGGAAAGTCGAAAATGTCCCACAGCTTTTGAAGTTACGTTGTGCTTATGTCAATCAGGCAATTGCTTAAGCATTTTTACTTATTACATAAACGGGATGCTCCCAGGTAGAACAAAAACACCCTAAAAAATCCTAACAATGAACAACAAAATTTTATTATGTTTGTCTCATTGTTTAGTCAAGAAAGTGGATTAGTATTACACTTAAAAAGAATCGAAAAAAAAGGTTATGAAATCGACGAAAATCAAGCTATCATTGAGGATTGCTCTCTCGAAAATAAAGTTTTTACTGGGGATGCTTTGCACTGTCAGAAAAAAACAATCAGCTTAATAGCCAAGAGTAAAAATGATTATGTTATCACCGTTAAAGGAAATCAGAAAAATCTTTATCAG
>SFBL01000081.1 GCA_007095785.1 Microcystis aeruginosa Ma_SC_T_19800800_S464 | reverse complement strand
TGGTGCTTTACTGTTTCTCAAATGCCTTTTTTCGCTCCTTATGTTTATTTTTATGCTCACTTTGATTTTTTCTCTCCGTAATTTCTCTCTGTGACAGCTTAGGGTGCGGAATGTGGGTTGGATCAACAAGACCCATCGTGGCATTGGTCGCGACACCGTAACCAGCGGCATTGAAGGCGCATGGACGACCTATCCCACCCGATGGGACAACGGTTATTTCCACATGCTGCTGAATTACGACTGGGAGCTGAAGAAGAGTCCGGCAGGGGCGTGGCAGTGGGAACCCATCAATGTCAAAGAAGAAGACAAACCCACTGATGTTGAAGACCCCACAATCCGCCGCAATTTGGTCATGACCGATGCCGACATGGCCATGAAGATGGATCCTAAGTATCGGGAGATTTCCGAACGGTTCTACCATGACCCCGACTACTTTGCTGACGTCTTTGCGCGAGCCTGGTTCAAACTGACCCACCGGGATATGGGGCCAAAGACTCGTTACATTGGCCCCGATGTGCCGCAAGAAGACCTCATCTGGCAGGATCCGATTCCCGCCTGGAACGCTAGCTATGATGTTCAGTCCGTGAAGGCCAGAATTGCAGCCGGCGGTCTGAGCATTAGCGAAATGGTATGCACCGCTTGGGACAGTGCCAGAACTTTCCGGGGTTCGGACAATCGTGGGGGGGCTAACGGGGCACGTATCCGTCTGACCCCGCAGAAGGATTGGGCAGGCAACGAACCTGTCCGTCTGGCCAAGGTGCTGGCCGTCCTAGAAGGCATCGCGGCGGATACCGGTGCCAGCGTCGCGGATGTCATCGTCCTCGCGGGTAGTGTCGGCATCGAGCAGGCAGCCAAGGCTGCTGGCTTTGACATTACCGTTCCCTTCTACCCTGGCCGCGGCGACGCAACGGACGAGATGACCGATGCCGTATCGTTTGAACCGCTGGAACCCATCCACGATGGCTACCGTAACTGGCTCAAGCAGGACTATGCCGTCAAACCCGAAGAGCTGATGCTCGATCGCACTCAACTGATGGGGTTGACTGCCCCTGAGATGGCGGTGCTGGTTGGCGGTATGCGTGTGTTGGGTACCAACTATGGCGGCACCAAGCACGGTGTGTTTACCGATCGCGAGGGCGTATTAACCAACGACTTTTTCGTGAATCTGACGGACATGAACTACCTATGGAAGCCAGCCGGTAAGAACCTGTATGAAATCCGCGATCGCAAGACGGATCAGGTCAAATGGACGGCGACACGGGCAGATATTGTCTTCGGCTCCAACTCAATCCTTCGTGCCTATGCCGAAGTCTATGCACAGGATGATAACAAAGAAAAGTTCGTGCAGGACTTCGTGGCAGCCTGGACGAAGGTGATGAATGCCGACCGCTTTGATCTGGCCTAACCCTTAATATGCATCCCCACGCTGTTCATCATCGCAGCGTGGGGATATGTACTGACAGGGGGACAAGAACCCTGAAATCCATACATCATAAGCTTTCCAGAGCTTTCGATCAAACAAGTTTTCCACACTGGCTCCCATTTATCGATAATAAGGGACTTGCGGAGGAATAATAGACCTGTTGGGAAATCAGGTAGTGATTCGGTAGTAGTGCCGTAGCTCTCTTGTTTATCTGGACTGAGTCGTGTAGAATATTTACTAATAAAAATAATTGCTTGATAAATGTTGAGGATTTGCTTTTTATCATGGCTATTTTTACCAATATCTTCTCTTGGATAATTAAACTTTGGTTAAATTGCGATGAAGATTCAGAACATTTTCTTCTGACAAAAGATTCACAAACTTCAACATTTTGTTTTCCTAAATGTGGTTCTTATCATACCATCAAAAATGGTTCTACACATAATGGCAAGCCGAAACGTCAGTGTAAAGATTGTGGTCTTTGTAATTAATCCCAATCATAAAACCGTCTCTGACGAAACCAAAAAATTAATAGATCTACTTCTGTTAGAAAGAATTTCTCTGCGAGATATTGCTAGAGTAACTGGAGTGAGTTGGTCATAGTTACAAAACTATGTTAATAATAAATTTAGCCAAGTCCCTCGCCAAGTAAAGGTTACAGAAAAACCTAAAGGTAAATTAATCATCGAATTTGATGAGTTATGGTCCTTCGTATTTTGTAAGAAAATTAAAGTATATATTTGGCTCGCTATTGATAGAAATACAAGAGAAATAATTGGTTGTTATTTAGGAGATAGAAGCCGTAAATCAGCTAAACGTCATCGAGCCGTGGGGAAAGAAACTGGTCAAACTAATCATATTGAAAGATTAAATAATACCTTTCGACAAAGGATTTCTCGGCTGGTGAGAGAGAGTCTATCTTTCTCTAAAAAAACGGAGAATCACGTTGGTGCTGTTTGGTATTTTATCCATGACTACAATGCACAGCAAAGCAAAGGATTAAGCCTCCATCACTACTACCGAATCACTACTCTTAAACTAATAAAACGGCGAGGCTATGGCTTTAGAAACTTTCGGAATTGGCTCTTCTAGGTTCTGTGTGATCAGCTTAACTTATATAGTAGTGATCGATCTCTGTGTCCTTTGTGTCTCTGTAGTTCCTTCCACTCGCTCGCCAGCAGGACTATATCTTAGAATACATTTTGCCGACCAAACCTAAGAGAGCCCGGAATTTTTGGGTTAGAAGTATGTTATCTTGGCATCTTGTCTGTTTATTTAGCATAAAGAATAACGAAGAGCCTCCTATTTTTTCATCTAAACTACCGCCTGAATTAACACAAAAGGTTGCACGATTAGTGTATTAAAAAGGTTATCGGGATGGGAATTCCAATCACTTAATTGCTCTTGTGTCGGTTTTTCTAGTAGTTTTTCCCCGATCCAATTCTGCACTTGAGCAACCTGATCACCAGCGATCGCTTCTGCCACTTCGATTAAATTGAGGGAATCGGAAACCAGGATCAGCGCATCCCTTTGAGCATGGGGGATCAAGTCACTCCACTCCACTTCGGCTAATTCCTCTAATAACTGCTCGTGAATATTACCCATACTGTCAATCCTTGCGAAAAAGCTCGCTCAATAACGAATTAGCTCCTCTTTCTAGCATACAGGCAAAGGGACAGCCGATTTCCCCACCTATAGTAATATTAAGCTAAAATATAACGAACGTTCGATATTAAACTTATGCCTAAGATAGTAGACGTAGAACAATACCGAAAAGAACTCCTCTTAAAAAGTGCCGAACTCTTTGCCGAGAAAGGCTATGCTGACATGACGACGAGAGAATTAGCGCAAGGATTGGGAGTGTCCACGGGAACGCTGTACCACTACTTTCCCAGTAAAGCGGCACTTTTCGAGCAATTAGTCGAGGAGATGTGCCGGCAGGATGTTTTATTAGCTAAAGTCGAGATCGATCGAGGAAAAACCCTGATAGAAAAGCTAAAAATTCTCGGAAAATTTATGACTAATCGCGAGGATTCCTGCATCAAACAATTATTCTTATGGATTGATTATTCTCAATACCAAGGACGAGAAGAACTGAGTCGTAGTCAACTTTTTGAGCGTGTTGATCGCCGCTATCATCAGGCAGTAATCGAGATTTTAGGTATTAGCGATCCGAGTGTAGCTTGGTTAGTTGTCAGCGTTATTAATGGACTGATATTAGAGCGCCTGTGGTGCAATGAACAGATTGCGATCAATGAACAAATGGAATTATTAGGTAAAATTCTTACTACTTATTTTCAGGAAAACTGTTAACTACCAAAAATAACTTATTAACTAAAAAATTATGAAAGGTAAAACTTTTGTGAAACCAAATCAAAAGTTAATAATCGGGTTAATAGTATTAGGCACAGGATTATTAGGAATAACCACCTTTTATAGTCTTTCCCAAGTCGCCACCAAACCCGAAACCAAAACCCCTGTAATTGCCTCACCCGTACCGCAAAAAATCACCGCTTTAGGCAGAATTGAACCGAGGACAGAAATTATCAGTATATCTGCCCCGATGTTGCTTGATTCCGATCGAGTCATGCAATTATTAGTCGATGAAGGAGATAGCGTCAAAACGGGGCAAATAATCGCCATTCTCGAAAGTCAGGAAAGATTAGAGGATAACCTGCGACAGGCACAAGAACAGGTGAAAGTAGCCGCAGCCAAACTAGAACAGGTGAAAGCTGGAGCCAAAGTCGGCGAAATCGATGCTAATGCTGCTAACGTGCGGAAAATCGAAGCACAATGGTTAGGAGATCAAGCAACCCAACGGACAACAATCCAAAGATTAACAGCGCAATTAGAAGGGGATAGGGCTGCCCAAAAAGCAACAATTGCTAAATTAGCAGCCGAATATCGCAATGCTAAAGCTGAATTTGATCGCCACGAAAAACTCTATCAAGAAGGGGCAATTTCTGCCTCTAGTTTTGATAGTAAAAGACTAAATTTAGAAACCAGTAATCAACAACTAACAGAAGCAAAAGTTACCCTAGAGAGGATTGAACGCACCGGTAAACAACAGATAGAAGAAGCCAAGACTACCCTAGCCCGGATTGAATCCACCGGTCAACAGCAGATCAAAGAGGCCAGATCCACTTTAAATCAAGTCTCGGAAGTGCGGGGAGTCGATGTGCGGGCAGCCGAAGCGGAGGTAAATGCTGCCCTAATTGCCGTTAAAAAAGCCCAAACCGAGTTAAATCAGGCCTATATTCGATCGCCAATTACCGGCAAAGTGATTAAAGTTAATACCCGTATCGGGGAACAAATCAGCACTCAAGGAATTGTTGACCTCGCTGAAACCGATCGCATGGAAGTAATTGCCGAAATCTATCAAAGCGACATCGGTTTAATTCGCAAGGGACAAACTGCCACGATTACCGGATCGGCGTTTAAGGGCGAAGTTAGGGGAAAAGTGCGCTTAATTGCCTTAAAAGTTGACCAACAAAATATCTTCAGCAATCAACCAGGAGAAAACTTCGATCGCAAGGTTATCTCTGTCCGCATTGCCTTAGATCGCGAAAACAGTCAAAAAGTGGCAGGTTTAACCAATTCCCAAGTAACTGTAACTATCAATGAGTAGGTTTTAGGGGAAGTGGGGAATTTCAACTAAAACCCCAAAACCCCAACCCCCAACCCCCATCACCTAACACCCAATGAAACTAACCCATCTATTCAAAAAAACGCCCCTATCTTGGTTACAGGTGACGCGAGAGAAAACCCGTTTGATCGTGGCTATTGCCGGGATTGCTTTTGCTGACTTCCTAATTTTTACACAGTTGGGGTTTCGGGATGCCTTATTTGATGCTTCCGTTAAACCCCATTATGTCCTCGATGGGGATTTAGTCCTGATTAATCCCCAATTTGATACCCTCTTTGCCGTGAAAAGTTTCTCGCGCGATCGCTTGTACCAAGCTAAAAGAGTTGAGGGCATTCAATCTATAGCCCCAGTTTATATTGCTTCTGCCCAGTGGCGCAATCCCGAAACTGCCCTAGAAAGAACTACTTTAGTCTTTGGTTTTGATCCCAGTCAACGGGTTTTTACTCTCCCAGAAGTCAATCAAAAATCCAGTGATCTAAAGATGTTAAATCGTGTCTTGTACGATCAAGCAGGAAGACCAGAATTCGGTCCAATTGCCGATTTACTCCAGAAAAACCCCGATTTGACAGTTCAGTTAAATAAAAAAGAGGTACAGGTAGCGGGAATTTTTACCCTTGGTGCCTCCTTTGCTGCCGATGGTAACGTCATTAGCAGTGATTCTACCTTTTTAAGGCTCTTTCCCGAACGCCAACCCCACGAAATCGATCTAGGACTGGTGAAACTGCAACCGGGGGCAAATATAGAGGCAGTAAAAGCCAATTTACAGGCACTTCTACCTAAAAATGAAGTAATTGTCCTTACTTTAAAAGAATTTGCTGAAAGGGAAAAAACCTATTGGGCAAATGGTACAGCCATTGGTTTTATCTTTGGTTTAGGTACAGTAGTCGGTTTTATCGTCGGTATCGTCATTGTCTATCAGATTCTCTATTCCGATGTCACCGATCACTTACCCGAATACGCTACCCTAAAAGCTATGGGTTACGGTGATTGGTATTTAGTCGGGGTTTTGATGCAAGAGGCTTTATTACTAGCGGTTTTAGGGTATATACCCGGGTTTATCGTTTCTCTTGGTGTTTATCATCTCGCTTCCTCCGCTACACTTTTACCGATCGTGATGACTACCGCTAGGGCGATCGAAGTTTTAATCCTAACAGTTATCATGTGTATTGCCTCTGGAATTGTCGCTATGGGCAAATTAAGGACAGCAGATCCGGCCGATATTTTCTAAGCTATCAAGGGTGAAATAATGCTAATTTTTCAAAAAGAGCGAGAATTAGGGGATTTTAGCCCTAATGAACCCGTAATTGCCATTAAAGGCTTAAATCACTATTTTGGCACGGGGGAATTAAAAAAACAGGTTTTATACGATATCGATCTGGAAATTAAAGCGGGGGCTCTTCTAGGTTCTGTGTGATAAGTTTAACTTAGATAGGATCGATCTATCTTTGTGTCCTTTGTGTCTGGTGTGGTTCCTTCCACTCCCTCGCCAGCAGGACTGTATCTTGGAATACATTTTACCCACCAAATCCAAGAGAGCCAAGCGGGGGAAGTAGTGATTATGACTGGTCCTTCGGGATCGGGGAAAACTACTTTGTTGAGTTTAATGTTTAATGATATTTATCCCTGATGGGGATCAGATTGTTAGCAAAACTTATAGGCCAAGAGTAGAGGGATAAAATACAAGATTACGTCATTACTTAGCCCGTCTTCATCGTAAGACTCTCTGCTATTCAAAATGTGTCAAAATGTTAGAAAATTCCCTACCGCTTCTAATTCATTACCTTAAGTTTAAGGATGTTCCAGTTCCCCACACTTTTGCTTGATTCATCGTAAGGATTCAGGTGTCTCAAATGCAGTCACAGAGCGGCTTCTAAAATCTCAGAACTCGCTAAACTAACAGTTTTATTCTCAATAAGCACGAAAATTAAGGCTTTCAGCGTTTCTTAATGAGAATGAGCATTTGTCCATAATT
>SFBL01000080.1 GCA_007095785.1 Microcystis aeruginosa Ma_SC_T_19800800_S464 | reverse complement strand
ATCTATAGCTTAGTCGCAGGAACAGGAGATACAGATAATACTGCATTCTCGATTATGGGGAATCAACTCCAGATTAATAATTCCCCTGATTTTGAAACCAAGAATAGTTACAGTATTCGAGTTAAAACCACCGACCAAGGGGGACTAGAATTTGAAAAAGTCCTGGTCATTACTGTCAATGATGTCAATGAAACTCCTGGGAATCTTGCTCCCACAGATTTAGCATTAAGTGCGACCACAGTAAATGAAAATGTTGCTCCCAATACAGTGATAGGAACATTTTCTAGCACAGACCCCGATACTGGTAATACCTTTACCTATAGCTTAATAGCAGGAACAGGAGATACAGATAATACTGCATTCTCGATTGTAGGAAATCAATTACAGATTAATAATTCCCCTGATTTTGAAACCAAGAATAGTTACAGTATTCGAGTAAAAACCACCGACCAAGGGGGACTAGAATTTGAGAAAGTCCTAACGATTACTGTTAATGACCTCAATGAAACTCCTAGTAATCAAGCTCCAACAAATTTAGCATTAAGTGCGACCACAGTAAATGAAAATGTTGCTCCCAATACAGTGATTGGAACATTTTCTAGCACAGACCCCGATACTGGTAATACCTTTACCTATAGCTTAATAGCAGGAACAGGAGATACAGATAATACTGCATTCTCGATTGTGGGGAATCAATTACAGATTAATAATTCCCCTGATTTTGAAACCAAGAATAGTTACAGTATTCGAGTTAAAACAACTGACCAAGGAGGACTAGGTTTTGAAAAAGTCCTGGTCATTACTGTTAATGATGTCAATGAAAATCCTAGTAATCAAGCTCCCACAGCCCTAATTTTCCAAAATGTTGTCACCGAGTTAGCTGAAAATGTCGATGTCACCCCAGAATTTAAAGTCGCCGACCTCCTGATTGAAGATGATGGTTTAGGAACCAATAATCTCTTCCTCACGGGACGGGATAGGGAGCGCTTCTTAATTCAGAATTCGGCACTTTTCTATGTCGGTTTTACCCCTAATTTTGAAGCTCAAAACAGTTACGAAGTCACTGTGAATGTGGATGATCCAACCGTTGGTGTCACCCCCGATCTCACCCAAACCTTGACTTTAAACATCACCGATGTCAATGAAGCTCCCACAGCCCTAATTCTTGCCAATAGCACCAAGGCGATCGCTGAAAATACCGATACCAGTCAAGGTTTAAAAGTTGCCGATATTCAGATCAGCGATGATGCCCTGGGAACAAATAGCCTTTCTTTGCTGGGGAACGATCAGAGCAGTTTCCAGATTCGTGGCCGGGAATTATTCTTCATCGGTAAGGCCGATTTTGAAGCCCAATCCCTCTATAATCTGACGGTGGCGGTGACGGACACCACCCTCAACCCGGCTCCCAGTGCCGCACCAGACGCAACGGTTAATTTCACCCTAGGAATTACCAATCTACCCGACCAAGCCGTTAGTCCCGAAACCCTTGAATTTAAAGATACGGGCAATGGACAAGGTTCTCTGGTTTTCAACTTTAGTGACTTGCCCGGTAGCATACAGGTCAAAGCGATTGAGGAAGGACTTCAACAGACGGGAGCTTTCTTTAATAACGTTGTCGGTCTCTATCCAGTGGCCGATGATAACGGAGCCGTTTTTGACAGCCTCGATTTAGATGGAGATGGCAACGCGACAGAGTTAATTCAACCCAGTCAAGTGGGTTATGCGCGCACCGCCTTAAGTCAAGCGGTGAATAACTTCATTTTGCGGGCCAGTGGGGAAGGGGCAAACCAAAGCACCACCGCCGCTGAATTTGGGGATGTGTTGTTGGAAGGGGGGCGACGCTACGCACCCTTTGTGATTGCCAATGGCGGCAATCTGGGAGGAAGTCTGCAAGGGAGTATCCAAGCATTTTTGTCCAAAAATCCCGATAACGTGGCGGCTACCCTAGAAAACTTTATGAGTCATGAGGTGGCCTATTTCTCCTTTGGGGCGGCAAATCCCGATGGTGCGGAACATTTACGGTCAAGGGGGAATAATATCTTTGGCTTTGAGGATTTACCTGGTAACTTACCCAATATCAGCGATAACGACTTTAATGATGGGATTTTGGCGTTTAATTTTATTGCTTAATCGTCTTTTGCTGGTCTGACAAACCTTTTCCTCTGGGAGTTGCGGGTGGTTGTCTTTTTCTAACTGCGAATCGCCGTCATTTGTCGCCCCAGAGGACTCATTGCCGTTTCCGATTAATGGTAGCACTGCGGGCTTCCAATCCAGCAATGATTTATTAATAAATATCACTGGATTTGCTGGTACTTGACCAGCTTTAGGGAGTATTCCGGTGGGTAATTTCTTTGTTTAATTAGGGTCTGCTGAAAAAGTTTTTCCTGGGGGTAGGAGTCAGGAGTCAGGAGTCAGGAGTCAGGAAAGGATAATGCAAGGTTTTTGAAAGTCCCAATCCTATTTTCTTGCACTAACATCGGACTTTAACAGGTCAAAAGCTTTATTTTAAAAGGGTTTTACCATTATTCAGCAAGCCCTAATTAATGCCTTTTTTCTAAAATAATGGCAGAGATGGTTAATTACCCTCACCCACAACCCCTCTCCCTTTTTGGGAGAGGACAGTAAGATGTCTGCCACAAATAAAGAAAAATGTATAACCTTAACTATCAAAACTTTGCCGTCACAATTTAGGACAACAATGGTATGCCATGGACCTCTACTCTTCTTCATCTTCTTGACTTGACAAAGGCTTTTGTGCAACGTGGCGCACGAAAAGAATCTGCACAATATCGCCAGTGATGGTAAAGAGAATTCTGTAGGCACTACGTCCCTTACCATAAATAAGTTGTCGGATTTCTTCCTCCAAGAAATTATTTTCAAAAGCAAGTGAACAACGGTAAGGCATTTGCTCTAGTGACAGAATTGCTTTGTACAATCCTTCTAGCCACAACCTCGCTTTTCGAGGAGAATCTTTACTGAACCACAGATAGGCTTTTTCAATTCCCTGTTGTGCTTGCTGGTTGTATGACCACTTGATACTTTTGGCTCATGGAGAACTGTCCAGTTTATCGAACAATTCAGAGAAGAATTCCTCTGCCTTCTTACCTTTGCCTTGCTTCATCTCTTCAAGACCACGCTTGACTCCTTTAAGCGTCTCAACCAATTCTGCAGCTTCAAGAAGTGTCTGATAGGATTCCGCATCCTGCACGACGAGTGCTGCTTTCCCATCAACCGTAAGCACCAAAGGGTCTTTGGTTTGTTTGAGATGCTCTATGAACTGGGTCGTGTTTCGTTTAAACTCAGTTAGAGAATGAATGTCTTTTGAAAGGTTGAGCATTATCCTAGCAGACAAAACGCATTTAACTATATGCTACCTTAAATTAAGTCCCCTGTGACAAATACCCGCTCCTCTCACTGCTGGCTTCCAATCCAGCAATGATTTATTAATAAATATCACTGGATTTACCGGTACTTTACCAGCTTTGGGGAGCATTAATGTTAGTAGCTTCTTTATCTAAGTGTCTAAGCTCTCCTTCTAAGTCACCTAGAAAACGGGTTTCTCGGAGAAACCCGTTTTCTGTGTTAAAAATTGTCAGCTACTCCCGCCATTTATTAGTCACATATTTCTTAACATAAAGTTGGACAACAACTATGGTATAACTTCACAAGAACTTGATATTATTATTACAATAGTCTCAAAAACAATGATCGAATTAAGTCCCGCTGCCGCTAGAGAAATTGAACGTTGGAGTCAAAGCCGTCGCCTAGGGGGTCCCTATCTGCGTTTGGCAGTAAAAAACGGCGGTTGTTCGGGACTTCACTACCATCTCGAATTAACCGATATTGCGGCAGAAAACGATCGCTTTTATCAAAGTCAGGGTATTAATATTTTAGTCGATCCTGACAGCGATCGCTATCTAGAAAATTTAAAATTAGACTATTCAGAAGATCTCATGGGTGGTGGTTTCCGTTTTACCAATACCAACGCCCAAAATACCTGCGGTTGTGGTCTTTCCTTTAGTGCTTAATTAACTGCTCCAAATAGCCAAGACAACTAAAAGCGCATTAACCAGATAAAAAGCTCCCACAATCTTGGTTTCCGTCCAACCACTTAATTCTAAATGATGATGAAAAGGAGCCATTTTTAATAATCTTTTGCCCTTGCCATCGTGTCCTTTTGTGGCTTTATAATAGATAACCTGAGCGATTACCGAAAGAGATTCCAGAAAGAACAGACCACTAATTAAAAATAATCCCCAGAGATGTCCGGCAATTAAACCCACCGCAGCTAAAGCACCTCCCAAAGCGAGGGAACCCGTATCACCCATGAACACTTTAGCGGGGTTGCGGTTATGAAAAATGAAGCCTAGACAAGCACCACTAAAACAAGTGCAGAAAATCGCTAAATCCGGATGACTAGGAGCGATAATAATACCTAAACCCAAAAAAGCGATCGCAGCTGTTCCCCCCGCTAATCCATCCACCCCATCGGTGAGATTAGTGGCGTTACTTTCAGCTACAAGGACAAATGCCGCCAAAATCCAGAAGAAAAAGCCCAAAGGAATCACTAATCGACCCCAAAGGGTGATATCGGTACTCACCTGATTGACCAACATCCAGAGACAAAAAAGCACCGCCCCCGTTATCTGTAAAATTAACTTCATCTGGGGAGATAGGCCCTTATTCGACTTATAACGCAGAATTTGCCAATCATCTAACCAACCGATACCCATGTAAGCAAAAGTCAGCAAAGCAACCGCCACCACATTAGGAGTAAATTTAGACCAGATTAAAGCGAAAATAAGGGCTACTGGCACAAAAAAGCTGCCTCCCATTGTTGGGGTTCCTGCTTTCTTTAAATGAGCTTGGGGACCATCTTCGCGCATAATCTGACCCATTTTCAAGCGCCGCAGCATCGGTACTACCCAGCAACCAAGACCAGCACTAATTAACGTTGTGGCCATCAGGGGGATTAACAGGGAATTAGTGGACTGAAAAAAAACTACTAACAGAAATAGTAATCCCGTTAGTAGAATCAGGAGATGGGTTCCAGTGGGTTTTTTAAAGATAGGGGCGGAAAAAATGTTAGCGTTCACGACTAAAGCGTCAGATAAGGGTAAAATTTGCCAAAGAAGACGGGATTAATCTTCATCTAAGACTAATTCGTCCTCGTCGTCATCATAACCGATATCATCGACATCCATGAGTTCAGATAGTTCCACATCTTCTTCGAGAGTCAGATCTGGTTCGGCGATTTTATCCCGGGGAATCATGCGATTATTTTTTTCTAACCACTCAACAATGGAAGCGTCTTTTTTTAGGGGAATAACCGCGGCCGGTTCGTAGCGGGGTTCTTGACGAATAGAAGGATTAAGCATAATCACTCGACGATTAACAGCAATCATTTCGAGTTTACCATGTCTTTTAAGGCTCTGATAATCTCTTGATTGGCCGCGGGGAAAGTGTAATTATCTAGTTCCTGGATAGTTACCCAGCGGATTTCTTCACATTCGATCGCTCTTGCTTGCCCACTGAGATAACGGCAGTTATATACTTGTAGATTAACCCGAAAATGACTATAGGTGTGATCGATGGTGATTAAATGACTATCCACTGCGATTTCAATGCCAATTTCTTCTAATATCTCCCGTTTAATACATTCCTGTACCGTTTCATTGCCTTCGATTTTGCCGCCGGGGAATTCCCAAAAACCGCCTAGTAGTCCCTTGGCCAGACGGCGATCGATTAAAATTAAATCTCGATCATCTTTAATTACGGCCACACCGATTTGTTTAGAAGCTAAAGAGTCTGTTTCGGGAATCATAGTGGTTATTGGCGCAAAAACAGCAAAAAATAGTTAAAAACTGACTGCGGAAAATTGAGTCAAAAGATGATATAATCGAGAATTGTACGATTAACGATTAACAATGACAGTCAGTTCCGAATCAAAGTTTATTTTAAAAGTATTGTGGTTAGATCAGAACGTAGCGATCGCTGTAGATCAGGTGGTCGGCAAAGGAACTAGCCCCCTGACCGCTTATTTTTTCTGGCCGCGCAATGATGCTTGGCAGCAACTGCAAGAGGAGTTAGAAGCAAAACACTGGATTGATGAGTCCGATCGCGTTGATGTTCTCAACAAAGCCACAGAAGTAATTAATTTTTGGCAAGAGTTACGCAATCAAGGCCGACAAATCCCCATGGCCGATGCACAGTTAAAATTCCCCGAAGTTGTTTTTAGTGGTAGTAATTAATTTATAGCAGTTATCTTAATGGGGAGCGACAAAATCTCCAGTTTTAGGCAACGGAAAACAGGAAACTTTTTCAGTGATCACCGATCAGGAGGATAACAGCGACTTCTCAATAACATTATTCACTGAAACCTCAAATCTGATAACTGATAACTGATAACTGATAACTGATAACTGAAAAAGAATCGGGTAGGTTTATATAAACCCGCCCGATTTTGCTTTAATTTAATTTGATTTGGTTTGGTTTAAACCGATACTAAACCGCCAGCGGCCTGGTATCTAGCGCGAGCTTTGCGCCATGATTGTTGCGCTTGGATAGTTTTGCGACGGTCATCCCCTTTACTGACTTCATCGAGACGGGTTTGGGCCTGTTCGTATTCGGCGCGAGCTTTTTCCTTATCGATTTTTGAGCCTAATTCCGCCCCATTAACGAGGACTTTGATCTCATTATTTTCGACTTCGGCAAAACCGCCCAAAACCGCGATATTTTCCCAGTCTTTCCCCGGTCGAATTCGCATTACGCCAATATTCAGGGCAGTTAATAAAGGAGCGTGACCGCTAAGAATACCTAATTGTCCCGTGGAACTGGGTAGGATTACTTCTTCGGCCACGTTATCCCAGACAATGCGATCGGGTGTAATAACCCGTACTGTAATGCTCATGGGTGATAATAACGATAATTTTGGCAGATTTCTGGGTTTAGTAACCGCGTTGAGCGGTTACTACTGACTTTTAATTAGCCTTTTTTGAGTTTTTCGCCTTTAGCGATCGCTTCATCGATACTGCCGACCATATAGAACGCTTGTTCGGGTAAGCTATCGAGTTCACCTTTAAGGATCATCTGGAAGCCTTTGATCGTATCAGCGAGGGTAACGTATTTACCCGGAGAACCGGTGAACACTTCGGCCACGAAGAAAGGTTGCGAGAGGAAACGCTCAATTTTACGAGCGCGGTCAACGGTGAGACGATCTTCTTCCGATAATTCGTCTAAACCGAGAATAGCGATGATGTCCTGTAACTCTTTATAGCGCTGCAGGGTAGATTGGACGGCGCGAGCGGTGCCGTAGTGTTCATCACCGACGATATCAGCTTGGAGCATGGTGCTGGTGGAACCGAGGGGATCTACCGCCGGATAGATACCTTTGGAAGCCAGACCCCGGGATAGTACAGTTGTTCCGTCCAAGTGAGCGAAGGTAGTAGCGGGAGCGGGGTCAGTCAAGTCATCCGCGGGTACATAGACCGCTTGGATGGAAGTGATCGATCCCTCTTTGGTGGAGGTAATCCGCTCTTGCAGGTCGCCTACGTCCGTGCCGAGGGTGGGTTGGTATCCTACCGCAGAAGGCATCCGACCGAGGAGCGCCGATACTTCCGAACCAGCTTGCACGAAACGGAAGATATTATCGACAAATAAGAGTACGTCTTGCTTGTTGACATCGCGGAAATATTCGGCCATGGTCAAAGCGGAGAGACCGACGCGCATTCTCGCTCCGGGGGGTTCGTTCATCTGACCGTAAACGAGGGCGATTTTCGATTCTTCGGGGTTATCAGCGTTGATTACCTTCGATTCGATCATCTCGTTGTAGAGGTCGTTTCCTTCGCGGGTTCTTTCACCCACACCGCCAAAAACCGAGACACCACCGTGTTGAATGGCGATATTGTTGATTAATTCCATCATAATGACGGTTTTGCCCACACCAGCACCCCCAAAGAGGCCGATTTTGCCACCTTGACGGTAGGGGGTGAGCAGGTCAATTACCTTGATACCGGTTTCAAAAACCGTCGGTGTTACTTCAAGATCGACTAATTTGGGAGCGGGACGGTGAATAGGAGAGGTTTCGGTGACGTTAACCGGTCCTTTTTCGTCCACGGGTTCACCAAGAACGTTAAAAATCCGACCGAGGGTGCATTTACCCACGGGAACGCTAATCGCTGCGCCGGTATCGACGATATCCATACCGCGCACTAAACCATCGGTGGTACTCATGGCAACGGCACGCACTTGGTTATCACCGAGTAACTGTTGTACTTCACAAGTAACGGATAAATTTTGACCGGCGGAGTTAGTTCCTTTTACGGTTAAGGCATTATAAATACGGGGCAGGTTGCCACTGGGAAATTCGGCATCGATGACAGGACCGATGATCTGGACGATTTTACCAACGTTAGTTTCTGTTGTCGCTACCATTGTTTATGTCTACTCTGGGTTTTAGCTGATAACTCCCACAAGGGGAAAGTCTTAATTTTTTGTAAAATTAGCCAATACTCAGCTTATCACGCTAGGGGATCAGATCAGTTATCAGTGATCTGATGTGAGTTTTCCGTGGACAGTCTGATCGCTGATCGCTATTAAATGGCAATTTTCTGCTTACTGGTTGCTGATCACCGATAAAAAGTAAGGCAGGCCTTAGCCTACCTTAAAACAAAGCGAGGTTGATCAACTTTGGGGATGCCGATGCAGTGGATGGAATTGGTTCTCTACCATATATTGTCGATTATAGCAAGGGTTTTGCTGGTTGTATAGATTCAAATAAAAAATAATTGTAAGCTTGACCATATACTTTAGTCTATGTCTTGAACCACAAGAACTATCTCCTGTCAAATTTTCAAGGGACAGCTTTACTGAGATGCACTTCCTTCTCTCAACCGTTCAGGAGAATTGTGCTGTAAGATATCTTCAGTTTGAATTGTTTAGGCTCGCAATCCTAGATGAGAATAAATTTCGGTAGCTTTTGCGGCAATCTCAGGAAATTAACGTTTAACTATATGAATTCTGCTAAAATTATCGCCATTATCACGGGAGCGATTTCGATTTTAATCGCCTTTGCCTATTTAATCCTAGTCCAGATTCTTGACTTTCGCAGCGAGATGATTCCCGCTCCCCTAGAAGTTATTTTTCCAGGATGATAAAAATCGGGGTTGAAACTTTTTCAACCCCAGAAAAAGCAATTTTTGAGCGGATTAACCCACTGGTTGTAATACTAAATCCTGTTATTAAAAACTGATTATTTATTGCCTATTGCCTGTAAAGTGGAGGGTTGCATCAAAAGAGTTGCTCTGGCCTTATTGCCGGGGTCGTCTTTGCCAAGCAACAACTAATTTAATTTCCTCATAACTATAATTATCTCCCAGATTTTCTTTGAGAGTTTTCAGGGATTGATCGCCCAGTTTTTTGATCACTAAACGAATATATTCCTGTTTATTTTTAGAGACTAACTGATTAATATCAATTTCGTAACCCGCTTCCAGCAATTTAGCCAAATGTTCATAGATTGTTGAGACTTTTAAGCTTCTTTTGCGAGCGATTTCTTCCGCATTCAAACCATCTTGATAGTATTGGAGAGTGAGGAATTGAGTAGAGGGAAGACTATCCTGACAAAAATCATTAATTGCCGCTATAAATATATCACCATACTGCTGCACTTTGCTTTGTACTACTCCAGAAATTTGACGAAACTCCCCTAAACTCCGGGGTTTTGATTGGGCCATCAAACGCAGACTAGAATCATGGAAAATAACGTAGGGAGGAACCCCTTGACTATCGGCAATTTTTTTCCGCAGTTGTCGCAAGCGATCGAATAATAAATCACTTTCCACCGTATTGGGATTGTCGTCTCCCAAGATTTGACCGTTAGCTTTTTGGGGAACGGCAATAAACACGGAACGTTGTTTCCGCATCACTTCCCAACTGTTTTGATTAAGTTTCAAGATTCTAAAATCGTCTTCGGTTTCTACTAATAGATTTTGCTGGACAAGGGAACGACTTAAACGTTTCCACTCCCCGACAGTTTTATCCTTACCGATGCCATAAGTAGATAATAAATGATGTTGATATTGGGTGATTCTTTCACCTTTTCCTCCTCTCAGCACGTTGATTATGTGCATCATACCGAATTTTTGTCCCGTCCGCGCCACACAGGATAAAAATTTTTGTGCTTCGATCGTCCAATCCTCGGAATTGTTACCATTCCGACAGTTATCACAGTTACCACAGTTACCTGAAAAACTTTCTCCAAAGTAGCCTAGTACACTCGATCTTCTGCATTCAGTCCCTTCGGCATAATCTAACACCTGTCGCAATTGTTGACGAGCTTTCTGTTGTTCATTTTGCTCGCTTTTTTGGTTAATAAAATACTCAATTTTTCTGGCATCTGCAAAACTAAAAAAGAGGGTACATTTAGCCGGTTCTCCGTCCCTACCGGCGCGGCCCGATTCTTGATAATATCCCTCTAAATTGCGGGGTAAATCATAATGAACGACAAAGCGCACATCCGGTTTATTAATCCCCATACCGAAGGCAATTGTCGCCACCATAATCTGCACATCATCCCGAATAAAACGGGTTTGATTTTGGCTTCTTTCCCGATCATCCATACCGGCGTGATAGGGTAGGGCATCAATACCATCTTTTTGTAACTGTTCAGCAACTTTATCGACGGTTTTGCGACTGATACAGTAAACTATTCCTGCTCCTTTTTGTCCTTTAATATATTGATACAATTGCTGATAAGATTTACTGGTTTTAGGTTGAACTTCATAATAAAGATTAGGACGATTAAAACTAGCAATATGAATGGAAGTATCTCGCAATCCTAATTGTTGGATAATATCTTCCCTCACCTGTTGGGTAGCGGTGGCAGTTAAAGCGAGAATTGGCACGGAGGGAAAGCGTTGACGGACTTGTTTAATTTGTCGATATTCAGGGCGGAAATCATGACCCCAATCGGAGACACAGTGAGCTTCATCTACCGCTAAACAGGCTAAACCGAGGTAATTATCAATAACAGCTAAAAACTCTAAAAAACTAGGCGATAATAATCTTTCTGGGGCGACGTATAACAGTTTAATTTTTCCTTGCAGGATTAAAGATTCTCTTTCTCTAACTTGTTTAGCGTTTAAAGTACTATTGAGAAATGTTGCCCCGATGCCATTATCAGCTAAAGCAGTTACCTGATCCTGCATTAAAGCAATTAGGGGAGAAACCACCACCGTCACCCCTTTTTTAATTAAAGCAGGTAGCTGAAAACAGAGAGATTTACCGCCTCCGGTGGGCATAATTACTAATAAATCCTGATCATTTAAAGCAGCCTCAATTATTTGGCGTTGATTCGGTCGAAATTGATCGTAGCCAAAGTGATGTTTTAAGACTTTTTCTAAAGAGTCAATTGCAGCCATTGAGCAAGGGGAAAAATATTTTTATAGTAGTTATTTTAAGGTTAGGGATTTAAGTAGTTAGTGATCGGTAATCAGTAAAAAGAAAGCTGATAAGTAGTTGGACAAAAGTAAAGTTAACTGTGGGGTAAGGAGTCGGTCGTCGGTAAGAATTGCGGCCATTTACATTTCTTAAGATAGACAACAGAATTTATGTCCGACTACTTAGCCAAAACAACTGACCCTAGGATTGTCTCACCTGATCGGGAACACCAACAAAGGAGAGATTGGCTAATTTTTTCAGATTTTGACAGCGCAATAACTCGTTAAAATTGAGACTCGATCGCCCTTCAATTTCAGCTATAGTCTCAATAGCCGATAATAAACTTTTAGCAGCCTCGGTTTCCGTGTAACCGCGTCTAACGGCCACTTTTAGGGCTGCTTCATCCGCGTCTAATTCCCGTTGGGGGCTGCGTTTTTCCCGCCAAATCCGGTTAATTGCCAGGGCAGTTAAACCCCCCGCTACTGCCATACCGACGGCATCGGTTTGTAGGGTTTCCACGGTTAAACCGATGATACCAGCCAGAGCAATTACTCGATCGAGATCGGGTTTAAACCATTTTACTGCCGTTAAAACACAGACAGCCCTTAACAAGACTAAATCCCGTTGGGACCTTGATAATTGCCGCCAGAGGTCAAAATTAATTTGAATCGGTCTGACTCCTCTTTGCCAGGGTAGGGGAAAATTAGTTTCGATTACCTTGCTGCTTTCGGGTTTGCTGACAATGCGCGTCATCATCCGTCCCGAAGCAGGCATGAGGTCTAGTAAATGACTAATCTCGTTGTCTTGGTTCATCGATCGCCGGCCAATAGTCTTCAATCATTGAGTATAATCGCTTTCTGAGTTAATATCTCTTTTCCGACAATTTTCTCAACGAAACCGCGTGATACTAAATTCGGTTATTAAAAACTGATTATTTATTCCCCCTTTTGCCTCTTGCCTTCTGTCTCTTGCCTCTCCTCATAAGTAGCCTATGCTCAACGGATTTAGTATGAGTCCCTACCGTTCGGCTTTGAGGGGTTCGATGCCCGGAACATCGCCCATAAATTCGTGTATCTTCCTCAAAATCCTCATGTGTTGATTATTAATGAGGGGATGAAACAACTTACCGTTCGCTCATTTCTCGAACCGAAAATTTGATAAATTGTCTCAAATGTGGTCTAGCAAAAGCATTGGGCGTTCTACTCGAATATTTATTAGTACAAAAAGACCATTTTGAGGTTAACGAATTGATTGGGGTTTGAGGGAGCCAATTAGCGATCGCACTCTCGGCAATGTTCTACTTACCTTACTCGCTAAAAAGCATACAGGATAAAGGTAACAGCAACTTTAAAACCCTTCCCCTAAAAAATTAAGCGAACAATGAGTCATGAGAAGCGATCGCCTATCCAGACGGATTGAGGTGTTGACTGCTGGGTTTCGCTTTCCCCTAAAATTGAGAGGTTTTCTTTAACCCATTGATTCGCTCAACCCCACCTACGGACTCAACCCAACAAAAAGGACTAGACCGCGCCTAATTCCCGTAGGAATTTCATAATCTCTTCATAGGCCGCCGCGTTTCCTTGCTGGCGGAACAGTTCGGCGGCTTGTCGCAAATCTCTGATCGCTTTTTCCCTTTCTTGTCGAGAGTAATAAAGAACCCCCCGATTGAGGTAAGCCTTTGCGTATCGGGGATTAATGTTGATTGCCTGATTGTAATCGGACAGGGCGAGGTCTGGTTTCCCCTGTCCTTTGTAAAGATTCCCCCGATTGTAGTAAGCCATTGCGTCTCGGGGATTAATGTTGAGCGCCTGATTGTAATCGGACAGGGCGAGGTCTGGTTTCCCCTGTTCTTTGTAAAAATTCCCCCGATTGTAGTAAGCCTCGGCCAATCGGGGATCAATGTTGATCGCTTTGGTGAATTCAGCGAGGGCGAGATCGTATTTTTCTTGTTGGATGTAGCCAACTCCCCGGTTATAGTGGCCGATCGCGTCTTGATTGTTCCCTTGAGCGATCCGGGTTTCGGCTGGTTGTCGGCTCTCTAGCGCCATGAGGGGGCGAACAGTCGCGAGGGTGGAAAGGCTGATTAGGCTAACGGTGGTAAGAAGGGCAAAGGATTTCATGGCTAGTTCCTCACTGGGGATGATTTTAAATTCTACTTAGGGTTGGCTGAAAAAGTTTTTCCCGGGGGCAGGGTGTGGGGTGTAGATCACTCCAATGGCTGGCAGTTTTTGATTTCAAAAAGGCCTAAAAATATTATCCAACAAGGTTTTTAGATTTATTCAGCCAACCCTATTTAATACTGCACACTTAAAACTCAAATCTGATAACTGATAACTGCTATAAACCCCCCAAAACTAATCGGGCTGCCCAAAAGGGAATTAACAAAAATAAAGCGATAAAATCAGCCCATCTTAACTTTAATTCGTGCCAGCGTACTTGATGCTGATTGGGACTGGTAAAACCGCGAACCTCCATAGCGATCGCTATTTGTTCGGCGCGCAAAAGCAAATTATCTAGTAATTTTTCCACTACTGTTAACCAGACGTTTAAACTTCTTTTAATCCCTAATTTTTGCCAATCGATCGCCCTAGTTCGCACTGCCCTAGCCAGATTTTGCACTTCTTCTAAAACCAGAGGAATAAAGCGTAAAGAGAGGGTCAGAGTCAGAGAAATTTCCGTCACTGGCACATTAAATCGCCGTAAAGGACTCATTAAATTCTCTAAACCTTCGGTAATTTCTTCCGGGGCCGTCGTCAATAAAAAGAGATTAGTGCTATAAATCAAAGTAAAAATTAGGGTACTAATTCTCACTGCTAATTCCAAAGAACGTCGGGTAACAAATAAACGGCCTCTATCCCATAAAACATACTGATAATCACTTGCTGGCGGTAAATTCAGCCCTTCATCGGGTAAACGCGGCTGAATACTCACCCCTAAACCATCGGGAGTGATAGCAGTAATTAGAAAGACAATAATCGCCAAAAATATCAGCCAGCCCATCTGTTGCCGCCAGACGCGAGGGGGAATAGGGGCCAACAGGGTTAACAACATTAACAATCCCACCAAAGCTAAACGCCACCAAGGATTAGCTAATAAAGGTGCTGCTAAAAACGCCATTAACCAGATAAATTTTACCCTGGCATCTAGTTGATGTAGTCGGGTAATCGGTTGATCGAGATAAAGACCGATGGGCAAACTTCGCAATAAATCCATAAATTAGACCTTGGTGGCTCTATTAACCGTTTTTTCCACTTCTCGCGCCGGTTTGCCGCGCCAGATTAAGCGGATCGGGGTTCCTTTAAAGCCTAACTGTTGCCGGAATTGCCCTTCGATGTAACGGCGATAGTTATCATTAAAGCGCTGGGGATCGTTAACGAAAAGGGCGATCGTGGGGGGTTGACTGGATACTTGCGTGCCATAGTATAGTTTCCCCTGTTTTCCGCCCCTGGTGGTGGGGGGATTGTGCCATTTAACCGCATCTTCGATCACATCGTTGATTACCGAGGTACTGACGCGACGACGGTGAGATTCGGCGGCAATATCGACTAATTCGAGGATTTTGGTGACTCTTTGCCCCGTCATGGCGCTGACAAAGATCATTTCTGCCCAATCCATAAAATACAGCCGATCTTGGAGCATTTTGGTATAAGTATTGATGGTGTAGGTGTCTTTCTCCACCGCATCCCATTTATTGACCACTAACACCACCGCACGCCCTTCTTCAATGATTCGTCCCGCTAATTTTAAATCCTGTTCGGTGACACCATCTAGCACATCGATGACGAATAGCACCACGTCAGACCGGCGAATTGCCTTAAAAGCACGGTTAATACTGAAAAATTCGGCTCCATAGTCCACATTCTTCTTACGGCGAATGCCAGCGGTGTCAATTAACCGATACACCTGTCCTTCTCGTTCAATTAAAGTATCGATCGAGTCTCTGGTAGTTCCCGAAATCGGACTAACGATCGCCCGTTGTTGTCCAGTTAAAGCATTGAGGAGACTGGATTTACCCACGTTAGGACGACCGATAATTGCCACTTTAATCTCTTCATTTTCGGGAATTGCCGCCCCGGGTGGCAAATATTTAATCAGGGCATCTAGTAGTTCTCCTGTACCAGAGCCGTGAATGGCCGAGATGGGGAAGGGTTCACCGATGGCTAATTCCCAGAATTCCGTCGCTTGCAGGATACCCTGTTCCACCGATTCACATTTATTGACTGCCAAAAGTATCGGTACATTTTGCTGTCGTAACCAAGCGGCAATTTCTCGATCGCCGGCGGTAATTCCTGCCTGGCCATCGACGACAAAAATCGCCACACTTGCCTCTGCTAGGGCGATTAAAGCCTGTTCGCGGATTAAAGGGAGAAATTCGCTGTCATCGTTAAAAACTAGCCCTCCTGTATCGACAATTTGAAAATCTCGATCGCACCAGAAAGCTGGTTGATAGGTGCGATCTCTGGTAATCCCGGGTTGGTCGAAAACGATCGCCTGTTGATCTCCAGCGATACGATTGACGAGGGTGGATTTGCCCACATTGGGACGACCGATAATAGCGACGACAGGCAGTTTCATAAGAGGGGGAGGGGACGGAAATTAAAGACCCAATATTCTATCATAGCGATTTGCGATCGACCTTGGCTGATTGATCGTGTTTCTCATCGCTGCGAAACGTTTAAACAGCCAATAAGGCTGAAATGCCTGAAATCAGTGCCTAGTAAGGTCTTTAGCCCCCGCAACCAACCTGATAACTGCTGAGAAGGGAGAAAAAAGCTGACGGCTAAAATAACTGATCACTGCCTTTTTCTAGGATTGAGAATCCGAATCTACCCCTGTCTTCACTTCGGGGATAATATCCGGTCTTTGGGCATCTTCCCAACCGACCGGGCGTTTAGAATTATACCAAGCGATCGAACCGATGGTGACAGCAGCGAGAAAACCGACCACATAAACTGCCACGAAATAAACGGGGAATTTGCCACTGGCCACTTCTAGGAGTAAATACATAATTTTTTCACGATTAAGCTTTTAATTTGTATATCTTAACAGAATCGGCCCCCTCATCCCTATTCTCGATCGCTCCCGGTCCACCAACCAGAAGGCAGCCAAATACCGCCATGGATAGCTATTTTTGCCGGTGTCATCATATATCCCCAGGCCTCGCCGATCAATTCTCGCTCTAGATTATAAATAGGGATTCTGCGACGCTGATACTCGTTTTCTTCTGCAGCTCTGCCGGGTTGATAATCTTCCAAACTATCCAAAAGCCCAATATCATAATCTGCGTTAAAAGTCAATAAAATTCCCTTCACCCAGCCCTCGCCCTCGGTCAGTCCGGGATAACCGAGGGCGGTAAGATGGTATAAATGCCCCTTTGTGTAGGCGGTTTTAGAGTTGATCACTTTTCCTGCACAGTAGGCAGAATAGTTACTCTCCTTAGGTTTCAGGGTTCCATAAACAAAGACTTCCATCATCGATCCAATTGTGCCGCTACTCCTCCTAATAGGATATCGCGAACAAATTGACTGGCTAAAAGTTCGTGGGGAAAACCGAGGGAAATGGCGCTGATATTATCCAGTCGTTGCAGCTGTTCCCCAGTCAGGTTAAAATCCACACAGGTGAGATTATCCTGCAATTGGGACAATTTTCGAGCGCCAATGATAGGAATTACGGAGTTAGGGCGATTTCTGAGCCAATTTAACGCCACTTGTGCCGGCGATTTGCCGATTTCTCTGGCAATCTCTAGGACAGTCTCGGCAATTTTCAGATCGCGATCAAAAATTTGAAAAGGTTGGTCGGTCATGCTTAAACGACCATCGACGGGGTTGGGTTGATTATATTTTCCCGTTAAAACGCCTCCTCCCAGGGGACTCCAAGCTGTCACCCCGATATTTAATGCTTTGGCCATAGGCAATAATTCCCGTTCAGGGGTGCGTTCCTTGAGAGAATATTCTATTTGTAGTCCGATAAAGGGTGTCCATCCCCGTAGGGTGGCCAGGGTGTTTGCTTGGGAGACAATCCAAGCAGGACTGTCAGAAATGCCGATATAAAGCACTTTTCCCATCCTGACCAAATCATCGAAAGCACGCATCACTTCCTCCATAGGAGTGAGAGAGTCCCAAATATGAAGCCAGAGTAAATCGATGTAATCAGTGCCTAAACGCTTTAAACTAGCTTCTACCGCCTGAAAGAGGTTTTTTCGATGATTTCCGCAGGCATTGACATCGCCGGGGCGCGTGTTGAGAGAATATTTCGTGGCGATTACCCATTTTTCTCGATCGCCCTTGACAAATTCCCCCACTAATGTTTCACTGGTTCCGTTAGTGTAGATATTAGCAGTATCGAGAAAATTGCCGCCCGCTTCCGCAAAAGCCTGAAAAACCGCCCGACTTTCCTCTTTATCCGCTCCCCAACCCCAATCTTCCCCGAATGTCATCGTTCCTAGACATAGTTCGGAAACCCGCAGACCACTATTACCTAAAAGTTTGTAACGCATAATTAACTAAAATTTTGAATAAGAAGTTAATTATAATTGAATTTGAGCAGCATTTTTGCTAAGTACATTTGGTGCAATTTTGACAAGTTAACCCTGGCCTTATTGGTTAATCATTTTTTGCTTAGGTACTTAGCAGACTCAGGCTATTTAGAAACAGCCCAAGAACGCACTTCACCTAAAGTTACAGGGGTGCGATCGCTGACATCAATGGTAAAGCGAAAAACTCGTTTAGCGCGCAGACCATTTTCGGGATCAAAGAATTTTAATTTCACATCCCAACATTCACTACCATAGCGACAAAAGGGACTTTTTTCTACTTCAATACTGTGTAATTCCATTCCTATTGCTACTGCTTGGGAGAAGGTTTGTACTGCTTGAAAAGCGTTAGTAGCGGCAAAATTTAAAGCGCGATCCCGGGCGATTTGTCCGACATTGCGTAAGTCATAATAAACACGATTTAAGAAACTTGTCAGAGAACGCCGCATCCTAGATTCATCGGCGATTTCATGTTCTGCACTAACAGTTTCTATGGCTGATTCAATCAAAGTATTAACTTTCCAGCCATACATTCCCCGGGGACTATTGACTTTGAGGACAGGAATAATTTGACCAGAAAATAGTTTCACAGTTTCATCGGTAAGAATGCCCGGAATACTCACCCTTTCCACATAATCTTCGTCAGCTTCTGGCAATATTTGACCCGCTAACATATATTGCATGACTTGATAAATCTCAGCGGCAAAAGCTCCCACTGGTTTAATTGCATAGATGGGAGTTAGTTCTAAATTCACTGTCCAAATTAAAGACTTAGTTTCTGATAGATTACTTTCTAAATAATCTACCATTTGTCGTGCATCGTAGGGATTGGATGGTAATTCAATATTATCGATCGTGATGGTTGGCATTAACTGTTTAAAAGTATCCCGACGCGCTTCTGTTCCGAAATCATAACCTAAAGTTCCTAACACATAAACGAGGTTTGAGCGTTGACTAGGAGTAACTGCACCAGAAATATTATTAGCTGAAATAGCTATTTCACTATGAGATTGTGAAGTATTGGTGATGACTGAAGGGGCAACTTTAGTTGAAGCAGATACAACTAAAGGAGAAGCAAAAGTTTGTGGCAAAATAAAAGTGTTAGCTAACATTTCCTCATTCCATTCAGGAATTATAGGAAAGCCAGATCCTTCTAATACAGAAACACCAAAAATTTCATCTACTCCAGATTCAAAACACAAAGAAGCAATCGTTTCACCTGTTTGAAGATCAATGACAGCAATGCCACATAAATTCTTGCTATTTGGTTGAGAGTTCGATTCTCCATGTCGTGCTTGAGATAAACCGACAAATGCTAAATTTTCACAAAAAACTAATCCTCTAGCATATCCAGAAAGATTAGCTAAAGGAATCAATTGATTATGTTTGAAATCAACATACCCTATCCTATTTTTTGCAGATTCAAGCAACCATAACTTATCCTGATACCAACGGGGAGAATGAGGCATACTTAACCCTTGCACCACAACTTCATTAGTCTCAATGTCCATTAATACTCCCCCATCTTCCATCTGTTCTCTCCAGCCGTTAGGGGTATGGGATTGGGCTAACATGGTAACATACTTAGGCCGATTATCTTTGACTGCCAGTCCGTTTAAATGGCATCGGTCTTGAGCGTCTAATTTTTTAATGAAAGGGGGTTTCCAACGACAAGCGAAACTGTAGTTGTCATCAAGGGTAGATAAACAAGAAAATTTTGTATTGATAAACCACAATTCGTTTCCAATCCATTCGATCTCATGAATATCAATACCACCTGTAACGTGAATAGTTTTTGGTAAATAATAATCATTTCCGTTTAATGAAGTGCTTTTTTGTAACTGCCAAATTTGATAGCCATCTCCTATGGCAATTTGATTTTCACTTACTGCTAACCCCATCGGACGTTCAAAAGTTTTACACTGGATCTTGAGTTGATTATTTTCGGGACTAAGGGTAATTAATTTACCTAAATAGCTAGTAATTGCTAAAGATATTCTTTTTTCAAATAGCAAACTAGGAAAATTAGCAGTATAAGTTGTGGATAGAGTTTTTTGAGGAACAGAAGGAGAACCTGTTAACACAAATGTAGTTTCAGAAGATTGATTTTCTAGCAATTTTTGACCAGTTAATAATTCATAAGCTCCAGCAATGTTAATTTTTCCGAGTAAACAGCGTTCTGGTTCTTCTACTTCCTTAGGATCGCAGGGAATGGCACTATTAGTCAAGGCTGCTCTTACTGCTTCTGCATCAGGAGATAAACCCTGTTCTAATTGTAAACTCATTAATAAAGCGGCCGTTCCTGTCACAATTGGAGCAGCGCAGCTAGTCCCTTTTTTGCGGATAGGGTCATCAGTTCCGGGTTGAGATCCTAGAATATTCTCTCCGGGAGCAAGAATCCCTTGAGTCGCATATTTACCGCCAAAATTACTGAATTTAAATGGCTCTCCTGTATCTTTCATCGCTCCTACGGTCAGGACATTTTCTAACACCGCAGGAACGCACCAACACTCTCCTTTATCATTACCACCAGGAGCAATAACGAGTATATTATTATCCTGTGCTTGACGAATCGCTTTATCAATAAATTCGTGAGCTAATCCGCTTTGAGTTGGGTGACAAGCGGCACAATGGATAATATTAACTCCCTGTTCAATAGCGGTGCTAATCGCACGAGAAAGATTGAGAGGATTGATAAAATCGTCATTCCCATAAGCAATGGGAATATTTATCACCGTTGCGTTAGGAGCAATCCCTTCTACCGGTGAATCTGGCTGTCCACAAATGGTGCTGATAATATGGTTAGCATGGAAGCGCAAATGCAAGCTCTGGCGGATATTTTCATCTGGAATCGCCTCCTTAAACATTTCCTCTTTTTCTTCATCACTTTTGCCACTTTTTTCTACATCTAAAAAGGCTTGTAAGTGTTGGGGATCGATGGGAAATTCTTCGGCCCAATAAGGATTAATACGGGTAATATTTGCTCCTTGAAAACAGGCGCGATCTAAGTCAACTGGTCCATCAAGAACGGCGATTTTGATGCGTGGATCGCCTTTGGTATGGGAGCGAAGAGCGGTCATTCCGGGGATAGCATTGAGATCAGGCATAGTTTGTACAGATTTTCAAGAACAGTTATAGAATAAAAGCTAGATAACAAAAATAGGGGAATTAAAGATGAGTTCAATCACCCAAACGGTACAATCCTCAACCACAATTCAGGAACCTTCTGCAACGGTGTATTGCGATTCCCCTTTACCCGACCACACCCAACTCCCCGATAAAGATGGAAGTTTTGTGAAAAACTATCAAGAGCCTCCCCAAGCAGACCTTTTAACGGATACTATTACACCCCTTTTAGAACAATTACATCCTGACGGTAATTACTGTCTAGGTCGAGATTGTGGGATTTATTGGCGATTGCCAGAGCATCCAGAATCGCTAGAAAAGGGTGCTGTTGCTCCCGATTGGTTTTATGTTCCCCATGTCCCCACGACTATTGATGGTCAAGTTCGCCGTTCCTTTGTGATGTGGAAAGAAACCATTGAACCGGTTATTGCCTTAGAATTTGTCTCTGGCAATGGCGAAGAAGAACGGGATAAAACGCCTGTTAAGGGTAAATTTTGGATCTATGAGCGAGCGATTCAAATTCCTTTTTATGGAATTTATGAAGTTAACAAGGCCCAGATTGAGATGTACCAGTTAGTTAATGGTCGTTACCAAAAAATGACTCCTAATCAGCGCGGTCATTATCCCATTGTTCCTTTAAAGGTAGAGTTAGGAATTTGGCAAGGAGAATACCAAAATCAATTCTTTCCATGGCTTCGCTGGTGGGATGGGGAAGGTAACTTGTTGTTAACTTCCCAGGAATCTACTGAACAGGAACGACAACGAGCCGAACAGGAGCGACAACGAGCCGAGCGCCTAGCGGAACAGTTAAGGGCATTAGGGATAGAACCTGAAGATTAAGGGAAGGTGTTTAACACCAAATTTGACCCCGACGAAACGGCGGATCATTGGGATTCGCCTTGCGGTCTTGGAACATCAATTTCCAGCGTCCGTAATCTTCTAACCCAGTTGCGGGAATATATTTAGCTTTAGGTTGAGTTGTTTCCTGTGGTTGAATGTTGGATTTTTTTGTTTCTGGTTGCTCAACATTCGGATTGGTTTCTGATTGCTTAGAACTTTTAGAGTCAGCCATTGTTTGATTTCCTTCAGTGTTTTTTGTTAGGTTTTAGAAGTCGATACTAATAACGAAAACCGCCAAAGGATGACATTTTTAGATAGCCATAGTGAGGGTATTGAAATTGTGCCGGATCGTTGTAGTTAGCCCCATGAACTAACTTAACCAAGATAGATACTAAATCTTCTCCATCGCCATGAACAATATCAACACATTCGTGGGGATGAATAAAATGGGGACGTTTGACGGGAGCAGACTGTTTGGGAAGTCTCATGGTTGTTTTGGGGTAAATAGATAGAGTTTAGGGGAGAGGACTAATAAGGAGAAGACCAGGAACGAACCTCGCCCAAGGTGACAGGAATTAGGTCACTCACATCTATAGTAAAACGGAATACTTTACGAGCGCGGCGGCTATTTTCTGGGTCGAAGAATTTTAACTGTACATCCCAACAATCGCTATCCAGCCGACAGAAAGGACTCTTAGAAACATTAATACTATCTAACTCCATCCCTGCACCCACAGCCTCAGAAAAAGTTTGTGCTGCTTGGAAAGCATTGGTCGCGGCAAAATTGAGGGCGCGGTCTTGGGAAGTTTGCCCTAAATTGCGTAAATCGTAGTAGATGCGGTTGAGGAAACTACTCAGAGTGCGGCGCATTTGGCTTTCTTGGGCTTCTGTTTGTTCTGCACCAACAGCTTCTATTGCCGCACGGACTAAAGTATTAACGTGCCAACCATAAATTCCCCGGGGGCTATCCGGTTCAATGACGGGAACAACTTGTCCTGAGAACAGGCGTACTGTGCGCCCAGTAATCCGTCCCGGAATACTGACACGCTGGATATATTCGGGGCTGTCTTCCGCTTGCACTTGTCCCGAAAGCAGTTCCTGTAAAGCCGAATAGACTTCGCGGGAAAAAGAGCCGAGGGGTTCAATGGCGTAAATTGGGGTAAGTTCCAGGTTCAGGGTCCAGATTAAGGATTTGGCTTCTGAGAGGTTATCGGCTAAATAATCCACCATCTGGCGGGCATCGTAGGGATTAGAGGGAACTTCAATCCCTCCAATTACGGCGGTGGGCATCAGTTGTTTAAATGTGTCCCGACGGGCTTCTGTACCGAAATCATAGCCCAAAGTGCCAATGGCATAGACGATTCCACCAGCGGGTTCAGCAGCTTGGCTAGGGGTGACAGATTTAGTGGTAGTTTCAGGCATGGATACTCCTTGAGAGGTTGTTACAGGGTTGGGAATTTGGGCGGCAACAACGGGGATTGCCGGTGCGCTGGTTGCGGCACTCAGTTCGAGATTTTGGCGTTGAACCTCGGTGGTTTCAGGTGTACCACCGCAGCCGCAGCCGGAAGCTTCTACTGTTGCTTGGGTTTCTATTGCTTGGGTTTCTATTGTTTCGGACATGGTTTCTCCGGTTAGGTGTTTAATTGCCCCCGAAATGTTCAACAGGCCGGCTAAACATTTTGGTTCGTTTTCACTGTCTGCATATTGACAGGGAAGGGCGCTTTTTAGTAGTGCTTCCCTGACTGCGTGGGGATTAGGTGTTTCTCCCCGCTGCACTTGCAAACTGAGTAATAAAGCCGCTACTCCTGCTACGATGGGCGCAGCGAAGCTAGTGCCACTCATTTGTATTGTCCCGCCGCCCGGTTTTGCCCCTAAGATGTTTTCTCCAGGGGCAAGGATGCCTTGATTTTGGTAGGTTTCCCCCCAATTACTAAAGTCGAGGGGATGCCCTCTAGCATCAACAGCACCCACTGCTAGGACAGCAGGAAGGGCGGCTGGAACATGGAGGCACTCGCAACCATCATTTCCGGCAGCCGCAACGACAAGAATATTTCTCTGGCTACACATTTCAATGGCACGCTCTAGCCAGTCTTCTGCTTCTCCCATATCGGTGAGCGCCCCCCCACTAATACTAATAATGTGCGCTCCATTTTCGGCGGCTTGTTCAATCGCACGGGCTAAATCTAGTTGAGATAGTCGCCGTCGGTCATCGGAAAAAACTGGCACGAGTAAACCGTGACACTGAGGGGCAATTCCTTCGATTTCTGTATTAGGCTGTCCAAAAATTAAACTAGCAATATGAGTCCCATGGGTGGACATCTGCCCACTGGTTGCACCATGTAATACTAAGGTGGGCAGTCGAGTTAATTTTGCTCCCTGAAAACAGGGATGTTGAGTATCTACGACACCATCAAGAATGGCAACAGTAATCTCTGGGGAACCCTGGGTTAGTTTGTGTAATGCTTGCAATCCTGGAATCATAATTCTTATTCTGATATTTTTTTGACAAAAGATTTATGTTGGATTGTAGCTATTCCCAATTGTACAACTTCTAAAACCCTGGCTAAATTACCCGCTAATAAAGCATCTCTACCTAACCATAATCCAGGAAATATTTGAGAACATAATATTCCTTCTGCATTAGGTTCAAGTGTAACATATTTTTCGTCATTTAAGACAAACCAATCAAATTCTTCATCCAATACTCGCCAGACTAAATATTCTTGCACTTGATGGCAGCGATAAACCTCAAGCTTTTGATGCAAGTCAAGGGAGACGGTACTAGCAGCAATTTCCACGATTAATTCTGGCGCACCTTCGACATAGCCATCCTCACTAATAGTTGATTGTCCACCATTTTTAATTCTCAGCAGTGCATCGGGTTGAGGTTCATTATCAGCATCAAGGCGCACGGTACAATTGTCGCCTAATTCAATTCCTGGCGTACTTGACCAATAGTTACCTAACCAAGTGATAATACGAGCGTGAGGGTTGCCATGATTAGTAATTCTTAAGGGAGAAGCCATCAGATGAACAATTCCTTCAATGAGTTCGGCTTTTTTCAGATTTGGCATAGCATTATATCTACGCTCAAATTCACAACGAGTGAGGTTGTCGCCATTTTCTAATAGTGGAATTGCTTGAGGAGATTTTGCTACAGTGGCTATCATATTAGTATTTCCTACTTGTCAATACATTGGTAATTTTAAGGTGAATCCAGGTAAAATTTCTTCTCCTGATAATGTTGCTGGTAATTCAATAATTTCTACAGATTGATTGGGGCGATAGATTTCTAACCTTTGGTTGGCAGGATCAATTAGCCACCCTAATTTTACACCATTTTCTCGATATTCTTGCATTTTTTCTTGTAGATATTTTAAGGGGTCGGTACGTGATCGCAATTCTATCACAAAATCTGGGCAAATTCTGGCAAATTTTTCTTGTTCTTCTATGGGTAAAGCGTGCCAGCGTTCATTGGCAATCCAAGCAACATCAGGAGAACGTTTCGCGCCATTGGGCAAGGTAAAGATAGTAGAAGAACTAAAAACTTTACCGAGTTGAGTTTGCCGATTCCAAATCACTAAATCAGCATTTAATTCTGATTCTCGATTGCCACTAATGGCTCCGATGGGAGGCATAATGATTAATTCTCCTTCGGCAGTTTGTTCGAGTCGCCAATCGTCATTAGCACAGCACAGTTGATAAAACTGTTCGTCACTTAAATTGGTGGTTTTCAGGTTTAAGATAATAGGTTCGGTGGTAATCATTATACTTTATTTTTAAAGTCAATATTTTTAGTTCTTGTTTTAGATTGATTGTCAGTTAATGGGTTTGATTGGGCAACCAAGAACGATCAAGTAATTGTTCTTGGGAGTAGGGGCATTCAGTAGGAAAAGTTACTAAATTAGTTGTTTTAATTTTAACAAAACCTAGCGCATCTTGATAGATAGAGGTTAATTCATCTTTTAAATACTTGCGGAGATTAGTCGTGATTGTTCGTCTCAGTTGAGTACGAAAGTTATAGATTTCTTCTTGCCGGTGAACAGCATTATATTCGGCTTCAGTTGTCCAATATTGCAGTAACAGCAAATGACGAATAATTTGCTCTAACAGACTAGCGACAGCATTTTTCTTCTCTCTACCCAAATACTCTAACTCCTCAATTAAATTATCTAAATCTAGCTGTTGGAATTGATGATTTTTCAGTAAGTTAATAGTTTGTTCCAGCCATTGATCATCATCAACGTCATAGAGTTGTTTTAAGTCATTCATTTCTATCATCAACATAAAATTTACTCCATCTTAAAGAATTTGTAATAATAAAGCCGAATATTCTCAATTCTCGTTTTTTCTAATTCTTTTTGAGTAGTACCTACCCACATATTAGGTAAAATATCTTGATGTTGATAAAAGCTGTGAACTCTTTGGGCTGTATCATTAATCTTAAAATAATTGGTTAAACCTTGACGATCTTTGAGATGATAGTAAAGCACTGCGTTATTATTTGCTTTTGATAAACCCGTGAAAAACAAACTTGATCCTTGGAGAGGGTTTAAGACTGAATCAGGAAAATGTCGCCAGACTAAATTGATGGTTTCTGGTCTGAAAAAATCATCTTCTTGAAGTTCGGCATAAATTTCGATTTCACTTTTACCATTAAAGTAAAAATCAAAACCAATTAACTCAACAAATTCACTTAAATAATCACTGTCAGCAGCACCATCACTTAAAACGAAAGCAGTTTGTAGCTTTTCAGGATAATCTTTAATTCTAATGTGTATTTTTAAACTAGAATCAGCTAAATTAGTTCTTAAATCAAGTCCAGCACTGAGAACTTCTAGTTTGCTAAAGTCAAAGTTATGTCCTAAAAATTTCTGTAATAAGGAATAATCTAATTGAACACCAACTCGGTTTTCAACTTGCTGAAAAAAAGCTAAAGATTGAGCTAGACATTTTTGCCATTCTTGGGACTGATCTTTAAAAAAGAGCATAAACCGTGAGGCAATGAGTTTATCTAATTCTATCTTACAGGAGGCTTCAATATTACAATCGCCTTCAACTTCCATAACAAAATCTTCAAATAGCCGCAGAGGATAAATCGGCTCAACATCAAAAGCTTGTTGATGATTACGGATAAATTGTATTCTTTGCTCTTTGAGGGAGTTTTTTTGAATCTCGGCAACTATCATGATTTCAAGATGTTAAAGGAAAAAATTATGTCAAGAAAATCTCGAAATTTACAAGCTGGTTATTCCTACCACGTCACCACACGCTGTAATAATCGTGAGTTTAAACTATCAAAGCGAGAGTGTCGGGAGGTGTTTCTTTATGCCATCAACAAGGCTTTGAGCAAATACAAGTTTAAGCTCTATGCTTTATGTATTATGTCTAACCATGTTCATTATCTGATTGAACCTGCTCAACCGCAAGATTTACCGAAAATTATGCACTTTCTTAATTGGTACACCGCGATGTGATCCCCCCGCCTTCGGCTTCCCCCCTTATCAAGGGGGGCTAGGGGGGATCGCACAGGACACTTTTGGGAAAAGCGCTATTTCTGCGATGGCTTTCCGCCTTCTGATACAGACAGGGCTTTAAATACCTTGCGCTACATCCACGGGAATCCAAAAGCAGCCAAAATGCGTTCTGGGTTCTTCTATGATTTCAGTAATTACGGCAGTTATGAACGCTTAACTGATGACGGCTTAACTCAATGGCATCCTGCTTTCTTAAAACTTGGTGACAGCTTAGAAGACTGTGCCAGAAAGTATAAAGGCTTCTGTCAGAGGTACAAACCGAAGGAGAAGACAACCCCAACCCGTTGCCACTGGGGTAGTAAGCTGTTGGCAGGGGTTCATCTCTCCTCGGCCAAGTCTTCTAGCACTCTTGAGCGAAGGAAAAAGGCAAGTGGGGAAAAACCCAACCTCTCCCCTGCTCCCCTGCTTCTCCCGCGAGTTCGTGCTAGGATCGGGAGCATTACTTCGCGTGGAAAATCCTCCAATAAATTTAAGGATGCAACGCCACCATGCTAGACATTACTCTTAACTGGAAACCTAACCCAGATACCCTAGCCAAACTGCTAACCCTTGCCGACCAGCAAAATAAACCCTTAGAGGCCTTGTTGGATGAAGCAATTCGGCAATACATTCAGCTTCAACAACAAGAACCCTTAAGCGTCAATGAAGACCCCATTGTTGGACTCTACTCCGGTTCACCGGATCTAGCTACCAACGCTGAAGACATCCTCGCAGCAGAAATACGACCCAAATCGGGATGGACAACCAAGCCATGACCACCGTTACTGATACCGGATTTGTCGTTGCGCTTGCCAACCAAAGAGATAAACAGCATACCGCCGTAAAAGCCGTATATGCTCAACAACGCCACATCTATCTACCACAAACAGTACTGGCCGAAGTAGCCTATCTCATTGATCGAGATGCTGGTACGGTTCAGTTGCTCAAATTCCTGGAGTCACTACCGATTAGCCGCTTTAAAGTTATTGGCTTAATCCCTGAAGATATTGCCCGAACTGCTGCTATTCTCCGTCAGTATCAAGATAGCCGCATCGATTTTGTGGACGCTTCGGTAATGGCGATCGCCGAACGCTACAGACTCGACACCATTCTAACCCTAGATCATCGCGACTTTAGCATCTACCAACCAGCACACTGCTCTGCTTTCACACTTTTGCCTTAAGATCTCTCCCCTACTCCCCTGCTTCTCCCGCGTGCCAGGTAACAGAAAGCCCTGAATTAACAAGGGTTGTACGTCAATTCGTTGGGGCAAACCGCGCACCCTGGCAAGCAGAAAAAGACTTTTGACATGATTTGAAGTTCGATGCTCGAATCGGGAGCATTACTCTGCGTCGTCTCCCGCAAAAGGAAACGCATAAAAAGCAACTGCGCTCTTGATCGCTGCGATCGCATTGCCATCGCGAGAGACGGTAGCGGCATTTTCCCGTTGGACAGGAGCAGAGTTACGGGGTGTCAGTTTCTTGGTTTTCATGGGGTAAAATCCTCCAATCAGTTGGTTTTTCACGGTATGGCAAAACTGCCAATCCAAGTCAACAGTTTCTAGGTCAATTTTTGTTAAGAAAGAGGGCGCTGCTGAATCAAGGTATGAATGACAACCTTGTACCCATCCAAAAGTTAGTTTGGGTCTAGGTTTTAAAAATCCCACAAAAGAAGATTCATATCTCAAATCAGCAACGCCGGTTGATTCATGAATCAACCTACTATGAGAGCAACAACCTGTACTCCCCTGCTCCCCCTCTCCCCTGCTTCTTCACCCCCCGAAGCAATCTCTTAAAAGTTTTAATTGTTCTGATTGGTAATAAATTGATGAACAATCTCAACTCTTAGATTTAATTCCCGTGCAATTTGTTCTTCATTAAGTCCCAACCTAACCAGAAGAGGAATTGTTTCTAATTTCCCTTCAAGTTTTCCTTCAAGTTTTCCTTCAAGTTTCCCTTCAAGTTTCCCTTCAAGTTTTCCTTCAAGTTTCCCTTCAAGTTTTCCTTCAAGTTTCCCCTCTTCCTTAGCTTCTTGATAAAACTTGGTTTGTTTCCATTCCGTGAGATTAAACATAGCTTCTAACTCCTGGCGGCTTTTCTGCGGAAATTTGTAGATAATAATCTTCTCGATTAACTCGATAACATTTCGTTGAGTGTTAGGGTCAATAATCTGTTGGCGGGTTTGCTCAATCAAGGATTGAACCTGTTCGGGTGCTTTTTTCCCACTGATGACGATAAACTGGAGGATACTTATCCCCAGAGAGGGAGGAGATTCAGCCTCGATTTCATCGAGATATATTCGTTGTATCCGCTCTAAGTTTAGCAAATTTTGGTAAGCGATGGGAAACCCAATGTCCAAGCGGCGCTTTCCCCACAGAATCACGGGACAGCAGGCGCGTTCCGGCTTATACTGCTTGAGATAGAGGAAGATCTGAGTCATAAATCGCCAATAAAAATCCTCGTCTTTTTGAAATTGAACTTCGACAAAGTAAAGCGGATAATCCGGGTGGTCTGCATCGGGAATAAATACCCCATCGAGTCGGAAAGCTAATTCTTTGATTTCGACTGATTTAAATTGATAATTTTGCGCCAGATTGGGAGATTCTCCTAGCAGTTGAAAGAGAAGTTCGGGAAAGACTTGAAATAAGGTATAAAAGATTTTATCAGTTTTCATTACTCCTTCTTTGGTCGTCAAGTCAATAGTTTTTTTATGAATTTTCGTGAAGTTTTTGTTAAATTTAGATTACTCTAACTAGATTAATTTTTTATCCTTGCCATTCCCAATTGCAAAACCTCTAAAACCTTGGCTAAGTCACCGGCTAGTAAAGCATCTCTATCTAACCATAATCCAGGGAATATCTGAGAACAAATTATCCCTTCTGAGTTCGGTTCAAGTTTAATATATTCTTCATTGGTTAATCTAAACCAATCAAATTCTCCATCGTCAACTCGCCAGACTAGATATTCTTGCACTTGGTTACGGCGATAAACCTTAAGTTTTTGATGTAAGTCAAGGGAGACGGTACTCGCTGCAATTTCGACGATTAACTCTGGCGCACCTTCGACATAACCATCCTCACTAATCGTTGATTGTCCACCATTTTTAATTCTTAATAGTGCATCGGGTTGAGGTTCATTGTCCGCATCAAGACGAACCGTACAATTATCCCCTAATTGCAGATTGGGGGTAAAGGCTTTATACACACTTAGCCAACCTATAATATCAGCATGGGGTTCACCATGGTTCTTAATTCTGAGGGGAGAAGCTATAATATAAACAATTCCTTCAATGAGTTCTGCTTTTTTCAGATTTGGCATGGCATTATATCTACGCTCAAATTCACGACGAGTGAGCTTGTCCCCATTTTCTAGGCGTGGAATGGTTAATTGAGGAGAAATCGTTGTAGTTGCTATCATCTTGGTATTTCCTGTCGTCAAAAAATGGGTAATTCTAAAGTAAATCTCGGTAAAACGCTCTCCCCAGATAAGGTGGTTGGTAATGAGACGATTTCTACTTCCTGATTTTGGCGATAGATGGCTACCTGTTGACTAATGGGATCAATTAACCAACCGAGTCTTAAGCCACTGACGAGATATTCCTGCATTTTTGCTTGGAGTTGACTTAAAGAATCAGTGCGCGACCTTAATTCTATCACAAAATCAGGACAAATTGTTGCAAATTTTTCTTGTTCTTCTCGGGGTAAAGCTTCCCAGCGTTCATTAGCAATCCAAGCAACATCAGGGGAACGTTTACCCCTCTTGGGTAAGGTAAATATAGTGGAAGAACTAAAGACTTTACCGAGTTTTGTTTGACGATTCCAAATAACCAAATCGGCGTTCAAATTTGATTCTCGATGAGTTCAAACTATCCAAGCGGGAATGCCGGGAGGTATTTCTTTATGCCATCAAGAAGGCTTTAGACAAACACCAGTTTAAGCTTTATGCTCTCTGTATCATGTCTAATCATCTCCATTATCTGATCGAACCTGCCCAACCAGAAGATTTACCCAAAATTATGCACTTTCTCAACTGGTACAAGGCGATGTGATCCCCCCGCCTTCGGCTTCCCCCGTCGTGCGTTTCATTTTTGAGTCAAGACTTAAATTTAGCGGCGTGATTGCTCTAAAATAGGGTTATCGCTTACTCAGTATATAGCAATGACCTTAATCGCTGTCATCGATTATGACATGGGAAATCTGCACTCTGCCTGTAAAGGACTGGAAACCGTGGGTGCAGTGCCGAAAATTACCGATTCTCCCCTCGATCTCGAAAAAGCTGACGCTATTGTCTTACCCGGAGTCGGTTCTTTTGATCCTGCTGTCCGGCAAATTCGCAGCCGTCATCTAGAAAAACCGATCAAAGCGGCGATCGCTAATGGTAAACCCTTTCTCGGTATCTGTCTCGGTTTACAAATTCTCTTTGACTCATCAGAGGAGGGTCAAGAGGCGGGTTTAGGGATTATTCCGGGGACAGTGCGCCGTTTTCGCTCGGAACCTGGCATTACCATTCCCCACATGGGTTGGAATCAATTAGACTTCACCCAGCCGGATCATGCTCTTTGGCAGGGATTACCCCCGCACCCTCACGTCTATTTTGTCCATTCCTATTATGTCGATCCCCTTGATAGTCATGTAACTGCTGCCACCGTCACCCACGGCAGTCAAACGGTGACGGCAGCGATCGCTCGTGAGCGTTTGGTAGCGGTGCAGTTTCACCCGGAAAAATCCTCGACTAATGGCTTAAAAATTCTGGCTAACTTTGTTGAACAGGTGCAAAAATTAGCTTTAGTCTCCTAAATAAGCCTTTAAAACCCGCTCGTTTTTTTGGATTTCGCTGGGAATACCATCGGCTAAATTTGTCCCTTCTGCTAATACCCAAACGTGGTGACAAAGGGACATAATCACATCCATATTATGCTCGATAATTAAAAAGGTAATTCCCTGACGATTCCATTCGATAATATGGTCGCTGATTTGAGCGATTAAAGTTGGGTTAACTCCGGCGGCTGGTTCATCTAATAAAATTAATTTTGGCTTGGTCATTAGCGCTCGGCCAATCTCTAATAATTTACGCTGTCCTCCCGATAAAGCTCCCGCATAATCCTGCGCTTTCTCCCCTAGACCAATCGAATCTAATATGTCCAAAGCTTTGGCACGATTTTCCTGTTCCTGTTGGCGAATTTTTGCCCCCTGAAACCAGACTTTGAGAAAATTTTCTCCCGTTTGCCCCGGACTAGCTAAGAGCATATTTTCTAACACCGTTAATCTGGATAATACCCTTGCTACTTGAAAAGTTCTCACACATCCTTTCAGGGCAATTTGATAGGGAGGCAGCTGATGAATGGGCTGACCATCAAGAAAAACTTCCCCTTTATCTGGGCGAATAAAATTAGATAAAAGGTTAAAAAGTGTGGTTTTGCCGGCTCCATTTGGACCGATTAACCCGGTGATGCTGCCCTGCGGCACATCCAAATAAGCATTATTGACGGCGCGAATGCCCCCAAAACTTTTCGATAATCCTTTGGCAGAAAGTAACATAAATATCAAGTAAACATCAGTTATCAGTAAACAGTAAACAGTAATCAGTAATCAGTGAAAAGACAGTAAGTAGTCGTGGGAAATAAATTTCTTAGTTGAGACAGGCAATAGGCACTCTTGCAATAGGCACTCTTGCAATAGGGTTATTTAAATGTGTAATTAATTTTGCTTAATTCCTTAGAAAACTGCTATTTAATACTGATAACTGATAACTGATAACTGATAACTGAAATTATCTTCCCAAAGTTAACTCCTCTTTTTTGCCGAGGATACCCTGGGGTCGCCAGATCATTAAAACCATGAGCAGCAGACCGATAATCATAATCCGTAAAGCCCCTAATTGGCTATCATTAAAAATATCTAATTGGGGCAGAATAAAGCGAGTCAGGGAATCGTAAGCCCAGAAAATTACTGCTCCTAGTAAGGTGCCGGCATTGCTACCAGAGCCACCGAGAATGATAATAATCCAAGCGTTAAAAGTCAATAATGGTTCAAAATTAGTCGGGTAAATAGTGGTTAATTGCCATGCTAAAAAAGCCCCAGCTAAACCAGCGATCGCACCGCCCAACATCAAAGATTGTAACTTATACCAAAAGACATTTTTTCCTAAAGCCCGGGGAATTTCTTCATCTTCCCGGATAGCTTTGAGGATGCGTCCCCAAGGCGATCGCAAAAGTAATTCTAAACCAGTATAAACGAGAGCGAGGAGGACTAAAACTACCACCATCAGCCCCGCTTTGTAATTATAGTCATTCAAGGCAATTACACCGTTTATATACAGAAAAAGCAGGATTATCGCCCCTAACGACCCCCAAAAGATTAAAGCTCTCTTTTGCGTCGGTTGATAGCTTTTACCGCTAATTTGCCCCGCTTCGCGCCATTGTCGTTGCAGATTGCGCCCCAATTGCCAGAGAGCAAAGATAGCAAGCAGGGTAAACAGGGCAATAATTAATAATTTGACGGGAAAACTGGGATTTATATCCAAAGGTAGGGGATAACGTTGTAGTCCGAAACTACCTTTCGTTAACCAATCCTCGTTAAGCACCAGCAAACGAATTAACTCAGACACCCCGATGGTGACAATTGCTAGATAATCGGCTCTTAATCTCAGGGTGGAAAAACCGATCGCCAATCCCAACAATGCCCCTAGGATCGCCCCGACAATGGCGGCAAAAATCATCGGTACACCCTGTAAAGTTAATAAAACCGTTGCATAAGCCCCTAAAGTGGCAAAAGCAACGTGACCAAAGTTAATTAAGCCAGTAAATCCCCATTGTAGATTTAAACCGAGGGCAAAAATCGCGTAAATACCCGCCCAAATTGTCAGGGAAACTAAATAATCTGTCATCTTAAGTAAAAAGTAAAAAAGGGGTTGGGGAAGTGGGGGAGACCACTTCGTGCGCGTTGCGGGGGGAGATGGGGGAGTGGGGGAGTGGGGAGATGGGGGAGTGGGGGAGTGGGGGAGTGGGGGAGTGGGGAGAGGAGGAGAAAAAAGCTGAAAACTCACATCTGATTACTGATTACTGATGACTGATCACTGAAAAAGCTGATTGCTAACTGCTAGTATAATATCAGTTACAACGGCCTCTGTAGCTTGATGGACAATTGTGACGAGCGGAGGGTGCTAGGCTATCAATACTGAAAAAACCTTGTCCTGTTAATTTCTATGCCTCTTTTGATTCTAATTGCCGATGATGACCCCGGTATCCGCCTAGCGGTCAAAGACTATTTAGAATTAGCAGGTTATAGTGTGGTGGCGGCGAGTAATGGTTTGGAAGCTTTGAATTTATTGGATACCTATCATCCCCATCTTTTGGTATCGGATATCAAAATGCCGCGTTTAGACGGCTATTCTTTGGTGACTAAGGTGCGGCAACAGCCAGAATTTAGGTTATTACCAGTAATTTTTTTAACCGAAAGAGGGTCAACAGAGGAAAGAATTCGCGGTTATCAAGTGGGTTGTGATATCTATCTTCCTAAACCTTTTGAGATGGAGGAATTAAAAGCAGTTATTCGCAATCTTTTAGAGCGAGCGCAAATGGTGCAAAGTGAACGTCAATATCAGAAATTAAAACCAGAAGAAAGCCCCACAACTAGGGATGTTTTAACTTCTTCTTTACAGGACGATTTTAAGTTAACTAATCGCGAGCGGGAAGTGTTAGAACATTTAGCCCGGGGACTTTCTAACAGTGAAATTGGGCAAAAACTGCATCTTAGTTCTCGCACGATCGAGAAATATGTTAGCAGTTTACTCAGAAAAACAACTACTAACAATCGCGCCGAATTGGTTCGTTTTTCCCTCGAACATAGATTAATCGATTAGCTGAAAGAAAAAACTTAAATTTTGTTTTTTACTTCCTCCAAAAGACTACCACAGGAGTCTAAAAGTAGCTCGATTACGCGGTCAAAACCTTCACGACCACCGTAATAGGGATCGGGAACTTCTTTTTCTGGGTGATAACGAGCATAGTCACACATTAACTTGACCTTTTCTTGATATTTTCCTGTCCGATCTAGGGATAAAATATCTTGATAATTGGATTTATCCATGGCTAAGATTAGATCAAAATTATCGAAATCTTCGCGGGTAAATTGTCTAGCTGTCCCTTGCAGAGGAATACCGCGTTTTTTGGCGGCCGTATTCATGCGAGAATCGGGAGGAGAACCGATATGATAACCGGCAGTCCCCGCAGAATCACAGAGGATTTTATTGCTTAATCCTTCTTGTTCAATCAGATAAGTCATGATATTCTCGGCAGCGGGAGAACGACAGATATTTCCTAAACAGACGAAGAGTAGTTTATAAGGCATAAATTGACCGGTAGAATCATCACTAAATTGCCAATTATAGGGCATTTTTAACATCCCGATAAAGATTTATCCTCAAAAAACTCCTCGCTGTCCATTAACCTAATTTTGGCTAATCCCAAGCTTTCTAAATAATCTTGCCACCCTTGGGGGGTATCTTCGATCGCTAATAATCCTAATACCCTAGCTACGTCTGCTACCCAGGGTAGGGTATGAATTCTATAACCCTGCCAGTTTACCTCTAAGGATAACCAAGCGGGAATCTCTTGGGGGTTAAATTGTTGGGAGGCAAGATAATCAGCTTGAAAGCAGTAAATCCGAGGTGGTTTTTGACTCTCTAACAAGGGTAAACACTCCTTCTAATCTGGACATTAATCTCTTTCCTCATATTTTAGGATAACCTCAGCATAATTTCTGTTAAATATGAACTTCTCTTGTCAAGAAATGGTCAAAAAACAACTGATAACTAGGCCGAGTTTCCCGAAGGTAATTTACCCTTAATTCTCCCCTAAGCGAGGACGAATAATTAAATAAATTGCCGGACCGATTAGAGGCAATAGGGAAATTACTGGCAACAGGAAAGGATTTTTTAATCCCCGTCGGGTTAGATCATCTTGCAGCAAAATTGGACATAATAGGGTTAAAAGACAGAAATCTAAACTCATAACATGAATAAAACGGCTAGTTTGCCACTGATACCAAAAATCAGACCAATTGCCGTTGATTAATCCATAAGCGATTAAAATTGCCGCAGTAATTAGGGCAATTACTCCCAACCAAGGTGAGTCTAAAAGTTTAATGACCAGATTTTTTTTACCGGTAAAATTGCTGTTGGGTTGACGGAGAGTTAGATAGGGTAAAATAGCGAAAGCACCCACGGCAAAGGAGGCAAAAGCAAAAGGCCAAGCGATAATTTTTTGGTCACGACCATCGATAATTAAAAGGCTAGTGTAGATAAGTGGCCAAACTCCCATCAGGTTGAAAAGAGCGATAATTAACGGGTTAATATCTTGCCATTTGCCAGTGGAAAGATTGATAATTAAATTTATTGTATCTGGTTGGTCGGGGGGTGCTAGTAAAAAAGCGTATAATCCGAAGCATAACCAAAGTAACCCGAGAACAATTTTTGTTAACATGGGAGTAGATAATTAGGTTAATTGAGTAATGGGATTTCAGCGGATATTTTAGTACAAAAGTGATCAAAAGATCAAGCAAGATTACCTAATCAATGATCACTAAGTAGGTAGGCGTTAAAAATTATCAGACACTCCCCTTATCAAGGGGAGATCCCCCCGCCTATCGGCACCCCCCTTATCAAGGGGGCAGGGGGGATCGAACCTAAAATCCATTTTTAATTTAATTATAACCAGCTACTTAATTTTTAGGGAAGACGACGAGGATTCATGGTTTCTCTTGGGGTAATTTCTGTACTTTTAGAGTGGAGTAAGCGAGTTTGTTCGAGGATAGTTTCTAAGTCTTCATCTGAGAATTCTTGTACATAGTTTAATTTGACTTCTTCTAGGAAGATAATTAATAACATCTCGATTCTTTCTAGACTGTGACGGGATTGTAATTCCCCGGCGAGAGATTGCCCGAAACGTTGGACTAATTGCTGCAATAAACGCTCAAAAACTTCATCTTCTTGGGTAATCTTGTCAGCTATATTAACAAAGGATTGATACAATTGACTAGATAGGCGATTGCTCAAGTCAGTTTTTAACCCTTTCATGCCGGGTAATCGCAATAAGCTCTGATAAGCGGGAGTTTGACTGAGAATTTTCTCGATATTGTATTTAATTAAAGCTTCTGCTTCTGGTTTAACTTGCGGTAAAACCTTGTCAACAGTGCTATTAACTACTAACCGAAAAATTTCGATAACTTCATTAGTATCATTGAGATTATTATAGCCACCATTAAGGGATCGATCAAGAAATTTTTCCACTTGTCCCCGTCGAATATATTCCTGTATTTGATTAATGATTCTCAGGAAAATTATCTCAGTAATATCTTTAGAAATTAGCGCAACTAGTCCTTTAACTGCCTGTTCTTTAATCAACCTTAAGTTAATAATTTTAACTTGATCTAGGCGAATAACGGTAGGAATAAATCGTAACCATCTCCAGATAGGAACAAACAGAAAAATATCGTACCATCGCCATAACATAGCCTCGCGCCAACGCAGACCTTTATGAGTGCGAGCAATCCACCAAGTTCTCAGCATAAATTCCCAGAAAAAGATGATACCAAAGAAAAAATCGATCGCCTCAAAGTTATCTATCGGTCTCCCATCTTCTCCTAGGGGACGAAAATAATTAGTTTCTATTAAAGGTTGAATTTCTTGATTGAAAAATTTCAACTCTTTTTCCCAGCCATTTTCACTGAGATAATCCCAAATCCAAAACTTCTGAAAGGCTGCTTTTGCCGAGACATTTTCCGTTTTAAAAACCCGCAAGCGCATTTTATTTTTAATCTTCTCTAAAGTCCCAGTTTTCTCGGCCGAGGCAAAGGGATTATTATCGATCATATCGACACTTTTTTGGCGTAAATTGGCTAAAATTTTCTCAATCTCTTGGCGATATTCTTGCAGATTAAACTCTGGGTTAAATACCTTTTGATTAATTATTTGATTGAGTTTATCAACCGTCTCTAAATATTCACTGGTACTGCGATAGGGTTTAATTCCTTTCACCACATCATAATTAGCGATTCCTTTAACAAAGGGAATTTCTAGGGGTTTGTCGGGAGGTATTTGCAATTCTTGAAAGGCAATCGGCCCGAGTTTTATTGGTTCATTAAATCTTAATAAGGTTATTTGCAAGCGTCCCTGTAACCAAAAATCTCGCAGGGGAATATAGGTTAAATCGAAAATAACCAGAATATAATTACATAATACCAATAGGGCCATGCAAGTCTCAAAGAGATTGCGTAGGGAAAAACGACGGTTTCTGCTCACGGGGGTTTTAGTCAAAGTCATTAGCCTAGAAAGCACACTTTGACTATGGTAAACCGAAAATGCCTAATTTTTGGGTCCCAAAGCGATAGAAGTGGTTAAAAAAGAGCGGTTAAACTTAGTTCTGCCTCGGCAATTAATAGATGTAGTCTTCTATTCTGTGATAGCATCCTAGCAGATTCAGTTAAGTAGTTAAGTAGTTAAGTAGTTAAGTAGCTGGTTATAATTAAATTAAAAAGGGATTTTAGGTTCGATCCCCCCTGCCCCCTAGGGTTGATTCATTTAAATTAAGTATAGCTGATTTTGAGTCAATAAATTTGATCGAGGATTCTCAAGTTTATCTTTTTCTAACCAAAAGAGTTAGTCACAATAACTAATCTTTAATCC
>SFBL01000008.1 GCA_007095785.1 Microcystis aeruginosa Ma_SC_T_19800800_S464 | reverse complement strand
TGGGATAGAGAGGTGCGTAGTTCACCCAAGGAGAATCAATCTCTCGAAGTAAAAGTGAAGGGAATTTCTGAAATGGAATTCAGTCTGTCTATATTTGACTATACTTTTACTAACTATAACTTCTAGCGTAAGGCATTGCAGAGGTAAACTGGGGGTGAAGATTTCTTTTCAGGTAGATAGCGATCTCAGGTCCTTAGATACCGTTTTAAAGTATTTTGAGCAACTTGAACCGGCGGGCATTCCCCAAAAAGACTGGCTCCAGTGTCAGCTTGCTCTTGCCGAAGGTTTTACCAATGCTGTCCGTCACGCTCACCGACACCTACCCCCCGAAATCCCGATCGAGATCGAGATCGAGATTGTCCCCCACCAGATGGAAATTCGCATCTGGGATCGGGGTTCCGTCTTCGATTTAGAGAGCTTTATCGAGAAAAACGCCTATCATGACTATAGTTTCTCTGGTCATGGGCAAGGACTGCCGATTCTCCAAAAAATCGCCGATCAACTCAGTTATACTCACACTGAAGATCAGCGCAACTGTCTGTTAATTATTAAACAATTTTCCCGCCATGAATCCGATCGCACCCCTAGTTTCTCCTAGTTGGTTAGTGACTAATCTCGATCGCCCCGATCTGATGGTTATTGACTGTCGTTTTCAATTAAACGATCCCGATCTCGGTTATCAACAGTATTTAGCCAATCATATTGAAAATGCCGTCTATTTACACCTAGATCGCGATTTATCGGCTCCCATTGCCCCTCATGGTGGCCGTCATCCTTTACCGAATCCGCAGACAATAGCCGCTAAATTAAGCTCTTTAGGGGTGATTTCTGGTCAAACCCATGTCATCGCCTACGATGCCTCTCGTTTTGCCTTTGCCAGTCGTCTCTGGTGGTTATTACGTTATCTCGGCCATGAAAAAGTCAGCATTCTCGATGGTGGTTGGCAAAATTGGTTAAATGCTGGTTATCCCGTCTCTAATCAGATACCTGTGCCGAAAACTGGTGCTTTTTTCCCCCAAGTTCAACAGGATTGGGTAGTCACGATCGAGGAGGTAAAAAGGCAAAAAGAGCAAGGGGGAGTGGTGTTAATTGATGCTAGGGAAAGCGATCGCTATCGGGGGGAAAGGGAACCGATCGATCCGATCGCCGGTCACATCGAGGGGGCGCTTAATTATCCCTGGTTGGAAGTCACCGATAGTCAGGGTTTTTGTCAACCCCTGGCCCAGCAAACACAACGTTGGCAAGAGCGGCAAGGCGATCGAGAAATTATCCTCTACTGTGGTTCAGGAGTGACAGCCTGTGTTAATATCTTTTCCCTGACCCTAGCCGGATACGAGAATGTTAAGCTATATTCTGGAGGTTGGAGTGATTGGTGTTCCTACCTGATCTAACCGGACTTGTTGATGCTCATCTATCGAGAAAGATTATCAAAATGACCTAATTACTGTACAATCCCCCTATTATCACTTTTAATTATTCCGAAACTATTATCTAATTTGTCTCCTAGACAAAAAAGCTAATTTTTATTTTAGTTGCTATCCTTTTGCTCTCAAATCACCGCTATTCCTCAAAGAATAGTCGTTTTCCCCCGTAAAATTACTAAAAAGTAATTTTATAGTTAAACTCTATAAAAAATTAGGTATGTATTTTGTATGACAGAAGCCGGTCTTTGTCATTGTAATGGTGGCGGCCGTCCGAAAGATCGCCTTTCGATTTTTGTGGATGGCAATAATATGTTTTATGCTCAACAAAAAAATGGTTGGTTTTTTGACCCGCGCAAGGTGTTAAATTACTTCACCAACGACCCGAATATTATGTTAATTAATGCCTTTTGGTACACGGGTTTAAAAGATTCCCAAGATCAAAGAGGTTTTCGCGATGCTTTAATTAGTTTGGGTTATACGGTGAGAACAAAAATTTTGAAAGAATATTATGATGATAGTTCCGGTCGTTTTTCCCAGAAAGCTAATTTAGACATCGAAATTGTCGTCGATATGTTTAATACCGTCGATCAATACGATCGAGTGATTTTATTTAGCGGTGATGGCGATTTTGAACGAGCGATCGAACTATTGCGCTCTAAAAATACTCATATTACCGTAGTTTCTACGGAAGGGATGATCGCTAGGGAATTACGCAACGCCACCGATCGCTATATTGACCTGAATGATATTCGCAAAGATATCGAAAAAAGTGATTATTAATCGGCCGTTTTGTCTTTAAACCGGCTATTGATCCCATTTTTCTTTATTGGTAGTCCTCACCCCAAACCTTCTCCCAGAAGGGGATAGGTGAGGCAATTAACCATCTCTTGTTTATTTTTCCTTGAGTCGAAATAGTAAAAACTGATTGACCTGATTGGGATTAAAATTATCATCACTGACCAAAATCAAAGAGCGACTACCATCAGCTAATCTTGGACCGAGGGTCATTCCTTCCAAATTATCTAAATCAATCCCCAAAGTCCCTAAATCTAGTAATAATTTTTTCCGCAGGGGTTGCACCTGTAAAGCTTCTAATTCCCCCGGTATTCTGGCGATTTTCGAGGTATCAGTGGCACTCCCATTAACTACCTGAAATAGTTTCGCTCCAAAACCTTCTAAACCAAAAGTTCGCTCTAAACTGAGAAAATAACCCTCTTTTTCTAAAGCTAATAATTCCGTTAAACCGTAGTATCTCGCACCACTAGGTGGCTCATCTAACACATACAACTGTTCCGATACTAACACAGGCGCACCAATCGGATCAATCACATAATGAAGAAGTCGCACTCTGAGATTTTCTGCTCTTTTTCCTGTGGGACTATCTTGAATTAAAGCACTTTCTGTGGCAGTAAACAAACGAAAAGGATCGTCTTTGAGAGTGCTGGTAATCCCTAAAGTTAAGGATTCAAACCCTAAATTATCCTGTATTCCTTTTTGATTGCTATTATCCGGTAAAAAGCGATTAGGAATTAACAAAGACTCCTTTAATTGTCCCTGCAAATCAAATTCAGCAATAAAAGGAGCAATTCCCTCTTTAACCGCACCTTCACTGGAAATAAACAAAGTTTGTCGGGGCGAAAAAGCGATACCTTCCGGGTCGATCGATCCCTTTTTAAACGTTTCTCCATTGCCATCTTTTAGGAACGTGACCGCCTCTAAATTCACTTTTTCGATTTTTTCATCATTTATCTGCAAACTAGCCCGATAAAAGCGGGCTGGAGCTTTCTGAGAACGATCATCACTGAGGAGATAAAAGCGGTTATTGGTGCGATCATAGGTAATTGCCGATAATCCCCCCACCCTTGTGTCTTGATAATCCGCTTGTGGTAATTGATATTCTCCCAAAAACTCGACCGAGAGGGGTAGAAACATTCGTTGTTCTGCCAAAACTTGTGGGGAGACACCACAGGCAGCCAGACTAAAGGTTACAATCAAACTAGCAATTAAACCCAAAATTGGGAAACGCAAATTTTCGGCAGTCAGTCTCTTATAGAATCGATCGATCACAAAATATCATCCTCTACTACGCTCTTATCAATCTATTATGCTACGTTTTTCTCTCAGTTTATGGCTCTGTTTGATCGGTACTTCCCTTCCTCTCCTAGCACAAACAGAAACCCCTGCACCCAATCCCCTCGAAACTCCCCTAAAAAGTCCTTTATTACCCGCAATTGATCGCCCTTTAACTCCCTTGGAGCATCGTCAACTGTTATTATACATCGATCAACGCGATGCTGAAGCTCAAGCTAAATACGATGGGGGATTAAATGAGGAAGCTTTTCCTATCTGGTATGAAGTGATTAAATTAAATCGTTATTTAGGAGCAAAAGAAGAAGTAAAATCTTTAGGAAAAGTGGGTTTAGCAGCTTGGAATCGAGATCGAACCGAGGATGTTAAATTAATTACTGCTCGTTTAAAAACTGTGCAACAAACCGCAGAAACTAACCAGACAATGGACGGGGAATTATTAGCATTATTAGGTACATCCTATCAACAGGTACGAGCTTTTAATGAGGCGATCATCATCTATGATCAAATCCTAGCTAATGCCAGAAAATCAGGGGATAACACAGCAGTAGAAGCAACTTTAAATCAACTTGGTCAAATTCATTTATCCCGTTTTGATTATCAAAAATCCGCCCCAGTTTACGAGGAATTATTAACTATTTCTAAGACGCAGAATAATTCTTTAACTCAAGGAATTTATTTGCAAAGACTAGCAGAAATTTATCGAGAATCTTTGCAACCAGCTAACGCAGTAAAAATTAAAGAAGAAATAGCTGAAACCCAGATCAGAAATCAGCAAATACAGTTAATTCCCGATCTAAAAATTCAAATTGGTTTAGATTATCAAGCTTTAAAAGATGCAAATAAAGCCAGCCAAAACTTTCAAGAAGCCTATTCTCTCGCTTTTGCTTTACAACAGTACGGCACCGCAGGAGAAGCTTTAAGTAAGTTGGCTGAACTTTATAAAAGTTATCAACAGGTGGATTATGCTTTACAAATCTATCAAGAATTAATTAAAGTTCATGAATTGGGTTATAATTACTACGGTTTAATGAACACCTATGATCAAATCGGTCAAATTTATCTAGAGAGAAAAAATTATCCCCAAGCTTTACTCGCTTTCCAAAAAGGTGCGGAATTAGCCCAAGCTATCCGTTATCGTGAACAATATTTTCAAACCCAAATCACCCAAGTTAATCAAGCAATAAATAATCCTGAACAGTGATCTTTAAGTCTTTGAATAGTTAACTATCAGATGGACAGGGGAATGGGGAAGTGGGGAAGTGGGGAATTTCCACTAAAACCCTAAAACCCTAAAACCCTAAAACCCTAAAACCCTAAAACCCAAAACCCAACCCACCAATGGAAAATTCCTATTCTGAATTAACCGAAGACTTGCTGAAATTGCTGCAACGCTTGCCGCAATCGAAAGATAGTAAATGGATTCAAAGATCTCTGGAAGCAATAGTCAGAATTGCCGGGGAGGAAATCGATCGCCTAGATTGGAAAATTTTAACCTATGCGATCGAAGATCTAGAAAAGGGATTTCAGGTATTTTACCCCTACCGTCACATTCGTAAACTGACCATTTTTGGCTCGGCACGCATCAAACCCGAGAGCAGTGAATACCGTCTCGCAGTAGAGTTCGCACGTCGTATCAGTCAATACGGTTTTATGGTGTTAACCGGTGCTGGGGGTGGCATCATGCAAGCAGGGAATGAAGGCGCCGGACGGGAAAATTCCTTCGGATTAAATATTCAGCTACCCTTTGAACAGGGGGCTAATCCCTATATCATAAATGATGCCAAATTAATCGATTTTAAATATTTCTTTACAAGAAAACTATTTTTTCTGCGGGAAAGTGACGCAGTAGCTTTATTCCCCGGTGGTTTCGGCACCCAAGATGAAGCCTTCGAGACGCTTACTCTCTGTCAAACGGGTAAATACGGACCTGCACCCCTAGTATTAATTGATGAGCCTGATGGGGACTACTGGCAAACTTGGCAAGCACAAATTAGTGAAAATCTGCAAAAAAGAGGACTGATATCCGCCGAAGATCGGAATTTTTATACAATTACCAACGATCTAGACTACGCTTGTCAAACAATTCGCCACTTCTATCGGGTGTATCACTCCAGCCGTTTTGTGGGAGAATCCTTTGTTATTCGTCTTAATCACGAACTAAGCGGGGAACAGATCGAACAAATTAACCAAAACTTCGGCGATATCGTAGTTAAGGGCAAAATCGAACCTAGTCAAATTCTAGAACGAGAGAATCGGGATTCCAGCCACCATTTACCTCGTCTAGTTTTTTACTTCAACGGCAAGAGTTACGGACGCTTGTATCAATTAATTGATCACATCAACGATTTAAGTCCTGTAGTTGCCCTTGAAGAGCATCCCGAGAAAAAATAAACCCTAGGCTAGAGTTTCCGGACAGTATCCTAAACCCTTAGTAAATTGTTGCCGAAAAGCCTCTATATCTTGCTGATCCGGGGTACCATGGGACACGATCGCCACTTGGTAACGACGCATGACATCAATAGGAGATTGTCCCGTTTCCAAACTCCAAAAAACCATCTGGAGACGCATTTCCGGTTGATAGGGAATCCCTAACTCATTCATGTAGGCGCGAAAATCCCCGTGTTGGCAAGGAGTAAGCATTTGATTAAACTTTACCTTGACCACCCAACCGTTAATCTGATGAATAACCGTCATGACGGAGGAGGGTAAATGAGTCATCGATCGCAGGTATTCGGTGACTCGTAGCGTTAAACTAGCGTTAGCAAGAAAATAGAGATAGTCCATAGTGGCCGCTGGGATGTTGGCTAACAGTCACGATTAGTGTTATATCTCTAGTCTGACGATAAACCGTTCCAGATACCAAGGGGAGAAATCCCCGATTTAGTGAAGTTCGCCTGGGTAGAATTACCCAACTTTTGCGAAGATCTTTATGATGATAATGACGATGATCCCTGACCAATCACTCTCCAGCTACGATTATCACCTTCCCCCAGAGTTAATTGCCCAAAATCCCGCAGAACCCAGAGACAGTTCCCGTCTTTTGGTGGTAGATTCTCCTAATAGTCATAATTTGGCTATTTTTCGGGATTTACCCACTTGGTTAGAGCCGGGGGATTTGCTGGTTTTCAACGATACTCGCGTGATTCCGGCCCGTTTATTTGGTCGTAAAACCACCGGCGCACCCATAGAAATATTACTATTGGAAGAACAAGATGACCATCGTTGGTTATCTCTAGTGAAACCGGGAAAACGCTTTAAAGTCGGTTCAGAAGTCCTTTTTTATCCGAAAACAGGGCGAACGGAAGACAAAGAAAAATTATGGTTAGCGAAAGTAATCGATCGAGATCTGAACACCAGTGGTCGTCTGCTGGAATTTCAACGTCATCCTGGGCGCAGTTTTTGGGATATGTTGGAGGAGTACGGTCATATTCCTTTCCCCCCCTACGTCACCGAATCGGAGGCGGAAGAAGACCGTTATCAAACAGTTTACGCTGATAAACAGGGTTCTGTGGCCGCTCCCACGGCCGGACTACATTTTACTCCCGAATTATTCCATAAGCTCGCCCAGAAGGGTATAGATACCGCCTATATCACCCTTCATGTGGGAGTGGGAACCTTTCGTCCCGTGGAGGTGGAAAATATTACAGAACACCTAATGCACCAAGAATTTTTAGATATTTCCGCCGAAACTGCCGAAAAAATCGCCCAAACAAAGGCTAGAGGTGGCCGGGTTATCGCCGTGGGGACCACGGTAGCTCGCGCCTTGGAAGGGGCAATTAAAGAAACTAAGAGCGATAAATTAACCGCTTTTCAGGGTAAAACCAATTTATTTGTCTATCCGGGTTATCAATGGCGGGTTATCGACGGCATGATCACTAATTTTCACCTACCCAAGTCCAGTTTGATGATGTTAGTCAGTGCCTTAGTCGGACGGGAAAGACTACTGGCATTGTATCAAGCAGCTATCCAAGAACGTTTCCGTTTCTATTCCTTCGGTGACGCTATGTTAATCCTACCCAGCGCTCGCAGCAGTAATCAGTAAGTAGTTGGACAAAATTACATTCACACCCTAGAAACAAGGAACGCTGGAACTGCGGAAAGGGCAACAGGAAAGGGGAAAATATAGACAAAATTAATTACACCTATTGAACCACCTCTAGCCTGTTGTCTATCCTAACCAAGAAATGAAAAGAAAAGACATTAAAATCGGTCGCCGCTATTCTGGCAAATCCCTGCAAATATTTTTAATTATTGCCTTCATCGTCGCCGCTCCCTTTGCTATTTTTTATCTTATTGCCTTGGCTTATCTCTGGCAAGGCGATCGACTTTTGGCGGAGGGGGAGAAGGAATCGGCTCTGTCTGCTTACCGAACAGTTTTATCTTTTAACGAAAATTCGGTCCAAGCCCATATAAAAATCGCTCAGGTCTTGCAAAGTCAAAAACGCTATTCTGAAGCCTTAGAAGCCTATGATCGTGGCTTTATCGTTAATGATAAACCACCGATGGAACCCTCCCAAAGTAATTATTTAGTGGCTTTGGGAGATATCTTCGCCCAAGAGGAAAAATGGTCAGAGGCGATCGATGCTTACCAAAAAGCAATTATCATTAAACCAACTTTTAAAGCGCAATTTCAGCTAGGAAAAGCCCTCTATAGTTTACAACGTTGGGATGAAGCGGCGAAAGCTCTGCAAGCAGCGGTTTTTCTCGATCCTACTCAGGGAAAGGCCTATTTTTATCTGGGAAAGGCCTACAGTGAACAGCAACTCTGGCCAGAGGCCAGTTATGCCTATCAGCAAGCTCTAGAATTGATACCTAATCAGGGTGAAACCTACAAAAAATTAGGAGAAACCCTAGCAAAACAGGGAAAATGGGAGGAAGCAGAGCAAATATATCGGCAGGCTTTAATTTACGCTCCTAAAGATGGGGATATTTATAATTATTTAGGTAAAGCTTTAGCGGAACAGGGAAAACTAGGGGAAGCGATGGCAGTTTTTCAACAGGCGCGGCAAATTAGCCCCAAAAATGCCAATATTTACGAAAATCTTTGTTATACCTATATCGATAGTGGTCAGATCGATCAGGGTCTAAATTGGTGTCGGCAGGCCGTAGAAATTGATCCCAATTTATCAGAAGTTAGATTTATTTTACAGGAAATCCAACGGGGGCGATTAATTCACGACCATCCCGAATTATTAAAAATGCCAGAGATAATTCCCAGTCTTAAGAGTGATCCTCTGGTGAATTTAAAACGCTCAATTGTTAAAATTATCGTGCGCGGCAAAAATAACAATGGTATCGGCACGGGTTGGTTATTAAAACGAGATAAAGATAGAGCTTGGATCGTGACTAACCGCCATGTGGTGACGAATTCTCGTCAAGAAATCGATGCAGGGTCCCGCATTTTTGTCGAGTATTATAGCCAACCACCCCAGGGAAAAATTCGCAAGCGTTCAAAAGCTAAAATTCTCCACACTACCCCCGCTAATGACTGGCTTGATTTAGCAGTCTTAGAGGTAAAAAATCCCCCCCCAGATTTAAAACCTTTAGCTTTAGCACCCCTACCAATTGCCGCTAATCAACCGGTAATCTCGATCGGTAATCCTTTTAATCAAAAAGATTGGACTGTCAGCAAAGGCACTGTTAATAACAATAACGAAAAATCCTTAAGTTTATCCATGTTTGTCGTTTCTGGACAGTCGGGAAGTCCAGTTTTAAACGATAAAAATCAAGTGGTGGGAGTGATTTCCCAAGCGAGTTTATTTTGTGACAATCCCTCTACTCCTCAACCCCTAGAAAATGCCGTTAGATTGGGCTGCGGTTTAGCGATTCCCATTGACAGAGTGCGAGAAAGGTTAAGGGAGTGGGGAGCTTTTTCAGTTATCAGTTATCAGTAATCAGTAATCAGTGGATAGTGGATAGTGGATAGTGGATAGTGGATAGTGGATAGTGGATAGTGGATAGTGGATAGTGGATAGTGATCGATCACTGTTTACTGGTCACTGGTCACTAATAACTAATAACTGATAACTGGTCACTGATAACTGATAACTGGTCACTGATAACTGCTATGCTACTCTAGGCAGAAAACCATTCGATCGAGAACACCGTGGCTAACCAAGAAGCAACTTCCCCCGCTATTCGTACTCCCTTATACGACCTAATTGCCCAACAAACCAGCAAATTTACCCCTTTTGCGGGTTGGGAGATGCCGATACAGTTTAGCGGCCTAAAAACCGAACATAATGCTGTCCGCAATGGTGTCGGGATGTTTGACATTTCCCACATGGGTAAATTTATCTTAACTGGAGATAATCTGGTTCAATCTCTCCAAACCCTAGTTCCTTCTAATTTAGCCCGTTTAAGCGCAGGAAAGGCACAATATAGCGTTTTACTTAACCCAGACGGTGGCATAATCGATGATATTATCTTTTACTACCAAAGCGAAAGCCAAGGCGTATTAATTGTTAATGCCTCAACCACCGATAAAGATCGAGAATGGATTTTAGGCAATTTAGAGGGTTCAGGGGTCAAATTAGAGGATTTATCCCGAGAAAGGGTCTTAATTGCCCTGCAAGGACCCAAGGCAGCCACAATTTTACAGCCCTTGATCGGGGAAAAATTAAGCGATTTTGGCCTATTTAATCACTGGGAAAGCCAGCTTTTCGGGGAAAAAGTTTTTATCGCTAGGACCGGTTACACGGGAGAAGATGGTTTTGAAATTATGGCCCCCCCTGAAATCGGGCAGCAACTTTGGACGGAATTCTTAAATTTAGGGGTGACTCCCTGCGGTTTAGGGGCGCGGGATACCCTGCGTTTAGAGGCAGCTTTAGCCCTTTATGGACAGGATATCGACGATAGCACGAGTCCCCTAGAGGCTGGCTTAAATTGGTTGGTTCATCTGCCAGAAAAAGGCGATTTTATCGGTCGCAATGTCCTCGAAGACCAAAAACTTAATGGTGTCAATCGGCTTTTGGTGGGATTGCAGATGTCCGGCAAACATATCGCGCGTCACGATTATCCGGTAGTATTCGCCGGGGAAGTGGTGGGTAAAGTCACCAGTGGCACTTTATCACCAACTTTAAACACAGCGATCGCTTTAGCCTATCTTCCCACACCTTTCGCCTCGATCGGACAGGCGATCGAAGTGGAAATCCGCGGCAGCACCTACCCCGCTACCGTAGTCAAAAAACCCTTTTATAAAAGTAAAAAGTAAAAAAGGGGATTTGGAGTCAGGGAGTCAGCTATTAGTTACTCCTGTCTCCTGTCTCCTGTCTCCTGTCTCCTGAATCCCGAAAATGCAATCCCTAGACTTTACCACCCTCAGCGCCACTTGTGCCGAAATTGCCGCCACTTGGCTGCCGGCCAGACTAGAACAAGTGTATCAAATTGATCGCCAAACGATCGCCCTCTATTTACGAACCTTCGATCGCAAGGGATGGTTAATTATTTCTTGGCATCCCCAAGGAGCGCGGCTGCATATTGGTGATCCACCGCCAAAAGTCCCTGATACCTTCACTTTCAGCGATCAATTGCGTCATCAACTCAATGGTTTTGCGCTGACAAAATTAGCATTTGTTGCCCCGTGGGAAAGAGTCATCGATCTGCAATTTGCCCAACGTCCCGATGATCCGGCCCTGTGGCATTTGTATATAGAAATTATGGGCAAATATAGCAATGTGATTTTAACTGCGGCTGACAATCAAATTGTCACCGTTGCCCATCAAGTCAATGCCACCCAGTCTAGTGTTCGCACCGTACAAACGGGACAAATCTATCAACTACCCCCCGTTTTATTAGGAACAAATCCCAGTTTAGAAGAATCCTTGAGCAGTTGGCAAGCTAGGGTTAGTTTAATCCCTAAAACTATCGAAAAACAGTTAGTTAGTACCTATCGTGGGGTTAGTCCGGTCATCGCTCGATCGCTGTTGCAAAAAGCCAAGATTAACCCGAAATTAAACACGGATCAGTTAGATAATACCGATTGGGAAAAGCTCTTTTCAGTCTGGCAAGAATGGTTAAAAATCCTTGAAAATAAAACCTTTCAACCGGGATGGACAAGCGAAGGTTATACAGTTATCGGTGGGGATATACTGGCAGCGGCTAAAAATGTCCAAGAATTATTAAACCGTTATTATAGCGACCAAATTAATCAAGAAAGCTTTCGACAACTACAGCAAAAGTTAAATCAAAAAATTACCTCTTTACTGACTAAACTGCAAACTAAAGCGGCGGGATTTCAAACAAGACTAGCAGAATCTGCTCATGCTGATCGCTATAAAGAGCAAGGGGATTTATTAATGGCCCATCTGCAGCAAATACAGCAGGGAATGACTAGCATTAGTTTGGCGGATTTCGAGACAGGAAAACCTGTCATTATTCCTCTCGATCCCGAAAGAAATCCCGTACAGAATGCCCAATATTTTTATAAACAACATCAGAAATTAAAAAGAGCGCGGTTAGCGGTGGAACCTTTATTAGAGGAAGTGGTTAGTGAAATTAATTATCTCGAACAAGTGCGATCGAGTTTAAGTCAACTAGAAAATTATAGCAGCAGCGAAGATTTACAGACCCTAGACGAGATACAAGAAGAATTAATTCAACAGAAGTATCTAGAAAGCAATTACCAGCGTAATCGGGCGAATAATAAAGAATCAGAACCCATGCGCTTTATTACTCCCTCTGGAATAGAATTATGGATTGGCAGAAATAACCGTCAAAATGATCGGCTAACTTTTCGTAGTGCCAGCGATTACGATATCTGGTTTCATAGTCAAGAAATCGCTGGTAGTCACGTTTTACTGCGTTTAACCCCCGGTACAGTTCCAGAAGCCGCCGATCTGCAATTTGCCGCCGATTACGCCGCTTATTATAGCCGCGCTCGCCATAGTGAACAGGTTCCCGTTGTCTATACCCGTCCCAAATACGTCTATAAACCCAAAGGCGCCAAGCCCGGTATGGTGGTTTACAAACAGGAAACGGTAATCTGGGGCTGTCCTCAGAGGGTTGAGGATTACCGCAAAAAATAATTTTTTACCAAATTGTTTACTTTTTTTTACACAAAATGGGTATTGTCTGTTACAATTGTTACTAGAGAGACAAATGCAGTTCAGGCGCTTGGGAACGCAAGAACTATATTTCCTCGGATTACAACAACAAACAACAGCAAACCAGTGGTAGCAGCCGATAGTCGGGGGAAAGACACAAAAAACCGACTATTCAGGTGATATTAAAGCGACCACTGGTATTTTATCCCCTCTAATTAACCCGAACTGGGGTTAAGTAGCCATTTTTCAGGAGAAAAGCTCTTAGGGCAGTGGGAAAGTCTGGATATTTGCCGATCGCTGTACTTTCGCCATAGATATCGAGACCCCAATCGGAGTTTTTATCGTAATTAGCGAGGAGAAATTGCCAAGCTTCTTCGTATTCTCCTAGGAGAATTTTCTGTGCCACATAACCAGCCAAAATGCCATTAACTTCGGCTTTTTCTTTTTTAGCTAACTGAAAAGCTTTCAACATTGCTGCCAAAGTTTTTCTTAATTCTTGGGGATATTTTCTAGTGACATCTGCTAATTTACCCTGTTGAAAAGTATAAATTTTGGAGGGAGGAAAAGAGGCGGCGTAGGAACTAAAAGCATACAAAAAAGCATTATCAACGGTGACAAATTCATAATTATTATCTCCATCTAAATCTTCAAAGGAACCACCACTACCATCTAAAAAACCCGTTTCTTCTCTAATAAATTTATCTTTTTGCCAAGTATAAATTACCAAAGATGTGCAGCAATGAGCGCCGCCGCTATAGGTGGAGACGATAATCTCATCGATGCCATTATTATCTAAATCTCTTAATTCCACATAGCCGGATCCAAAGGCACTATACTCGCTATTTTGCTGATAAAGTTGCTCGTTATAAAAGATTTGATAAGAAACATTATTAATATCAGAATTGTCATCAATTTTCTCGTTTAGGTCGATGGGTTGATAGCTAACTTGTACCTTAATTTTCCCCGATTTAATTACTTGATTTCTTAGGGGTTGACTGGTATCAAAATCGAGTTTAGTTACGGCTAAACTCGCGGCTGCACTGACCAAAAATTGAGATAATAAGCAGCAAATAAAGCAAGTTTTGCTAATATTCATCGGCTAATTCCCAGAGAGAGATTAATATCAGTGTATCTTAGTTGTTCCTCCCGACAATCAGCCGTTAACTTTTCGAGAAACCCTATCTATTCCAACGTTTTAACGCTCAAAACTTGGGGGGGGGTGGCATCGGGGGGATAGAGAAAATCGAGATTAACGTCGCGTCTGGCTCCGGGGGGAAGTTCCACCTGCACTAAAGCTTCTCCCTGTTGTCCTTCCCGTTGAACGAGATGGAAAAAACGTTCCTCGGTGCGTCCCATTGCGTTACGATAGGTAACGCGCACTGCCCCCCGGAAAAATACTTGTCCCTGGACGGGTTCAACAAATAACAAGCGATCGAGATAATTATCTTCTTTAATTGGGGTTTGAATACTCAAAGCCACCACCTGGGTTTTGCTAGTGTTGTTATATAGAGGTAAAGTCAGATAATAGTGAACACCGTAATTACCGTGAGCTTTGAAAGCCGTATCGGGATAACGCACTAACATGGGGGCGCTTTGAATTTGTCTGGTTCCGAAAGTAGCTGCTGTCACCGTACTTAAAGGATAGGCAAAAGCTTGACCGGGTTGAGGAATGGTGAGATTAATTCCCCCTTTGGGATCGACAATGCGGGTTGCCCATTCCGAACCGACAGAAATTCCGGCCACGCGACCATAAAAATTTCTTCTTCCGGGGGACCATTGATCGGGAGGAGTGGGGGGAAAATCGCGAGGGGCAGCTAAATCACCTCTAACTAATAGGGTACGCCATTCCTCTAGGGTAGGGGGACGAAAGGTTTCTATTTCCCGATCTTCGATTTTGACTTTTTGAGGAACTTCGTAGAGGGCTAAATTAGCCATATAGACCGGTCCATCGCTGTAGAGACGGAGGAGAGTCGAGCGGGCGCTACTTCTGGGGATAATCAGATCGAAGAGCATCCGACTTTGGCCCGGGGGAATGACGATCTGGGTGGGAAATTGGGCATCATGGCGACGACGCATGATATCGCTGGCTAAACGGGAACCGGGACCTGAAAAAACCCGGCCATTGGGATCTTCTACCAGAGAGGGTAAATCGACAAAAGGGGCATCGGCGGAGGTGACGTAACTGACTCCTTGCAGGATGCGGATAACGAGGTTTCTGGAGGTGGGATTAGTAACGATCAAGCCCTGGTGTAAGTCGCGGATGGGATCGGTTTGACGAGAGATGTGGTGGGTGAAAACGTCAAAACGTCCTTGTAGGGGATGATTGAGATGGGCTACGGGATAACGTTTTCCTTTGCCGGGGAAAGTGGAGAGGAGAATTCCCTCTTTTTCTACCACTTCGGGACTATTGCTATTAAAAACCAGAACGTCATTCAGTTGACCGGGCAACTGACGCACTTCCTGATATTGGGTGATTAATTTCCTCTCTATCTGGGGCAGAACCGAGGCGGACTGAGCTAAAAGAATAGTGGGTAAGAAAGAAAGCATAGAGATTCTATATTTATAGGATCTAATTAAGGTTGGCTGAATAAATCTAAAAACCTTGTTGGGTAAGAATTTTAGACTTTTTGGCAATCAAAAAGTACCAAGTATGGGGGTGATCGGGGGGAAAATTCCGGGACTTTTTCCCTGAAAATTAGGTAATTGACCCCCTCAAAATCGGTAAAACCCTACACCCCACACCCTACTCCCACGAAAAACTTTTTCAGCAAACCCTAATTAGGGGTAAGTCGATGGAGAGATGAAGTTATACAACAATATAGGCGAGTTTGTCCTGGCGATCGATAAAGCATCTTAATATATTTTTAAGGTCTGATCAAGTCCTGTCAGGGGGGATGTGAGCTAGGGACGGTTTTCTCGGTTAGCAAGGGAGAAAAACCCTTGCTATTGCCGATTTTAACCGTTAAGTTGACAGGGACGGGTAACTGCTCACCCTAGCTTTAAATTTCGCCGCGAATTTCTTCGACGATGCCATCTCTAAGGACGAGTTCCACATTCATTTTGGCCACTAAGTTATCGCCTTTTTCGACGCGGAAAAAGCTTTCTAGTTGTGCTTGGGCGACTTCTTGATTGAGTTCCAACAGTTGTACCTGTTGCAATTGTTGCAGATACTGGTTTTTTTGTTCGAGAAACTCACTTTTCTGTTGATTGACTTGGATTTGAATATTGTCAATCTGTTGGGCAGCCGCGGGGGGTAAGGGGATCAGACTCTGACGCTGAATTTCTGCGATCGCTCTTTGTCCTTGGCTTTCTAATTGTTGAATTTGTGCGTCAATTTGAGCCATTTGTGCTTGTAATTGCTGTTGTGCTTCTTCTTTCCAGCGCGGGGTTACGATGACTTTAATTGTCACCGGGCGCTTCAGTAATAAACTGGTTTGTGCGTCATCCATGATTTGCTTATCCTAAAAAGGTTTTTTTGTCAAGGGGTTAGGGAATATTTGCCAGAAATATTTACTTGGCAAACATCTCGTTAATCATATCGCGATAGCGTTGCGTTACTACCGGTCGTTTAATCTTTAAAGTTTGGGTCATCATGCCGTTTTCTAGGGAAAAAGGCTCTAAAATTAACTCAAAGGTTTTAATCTGGTCATCGGCACGATAACCGGGCCGATTTCTTACCTCGCGCTTTAATTCTTGTTGGTAGAGATTTAAGACTTTTTTGCTGTAGAGATCGCTAGAAAGAATCGTTGAGCGATCGCTGTGAAGATCGGGTAAATTTAAGGATAGTTTCTGTTCTTGGGCCCAATTGGCCAGTATATCAAGATTAGGCACGATCAAAGCCCCCAAAGCTTTTTGATCCTGTCCCACTAGCATGATTTGGGAGATAAAGGGACTGCGTAAACAAGCATCTTCAATTGGTTGCGGTTCGATATTTTCACCATTGCTCAAAACAATTGTATCTTTGGCGCGTCCGGTTAAGACTAAATCCCCGGCAGCGGTTAACCAACCAATATCACCGCTATCAAACCAACCATCGGGAGAAATCGCTTTTTCGGTTGCTTCTGGTTTTTTATAGTATCCCTGCATCACCTGAGGACCACGAATCAAGACTAAACCGTGTTTTTCTGTGGGTAAGACTTCTTTGCTGTGTAAATCGACAATACAGATTTCTGTCTGAAAGACGGGACGACCGGCAGACCCGCGCAGGTTATGATCGATACGACGGACGGTAGCGACGGGAGAAGTTTCTGTCAGTCCATAACCAACTAAAATCGGGATTCCTGCAATCTCATAGAAAGTATCTAGATGTCTGGCTAAGGAACCACCGCCACTAACCAAGATTTTAACTTTATTTCCCACTGCTTGGCGAATTTTGTTATAAACTAGCTTGTCACCGATGGCGTGGAGGGGATAGAGTAAGAGGGATTGAATTCTTGCTTTTAGTCTTTCTCCAGGGGAAGCGTGAAGATGATCAAGACTGAGATTATCGGCGATACGTTTAGCAATAACGTACTTTTCCGACTTTCCTAGCAAAAATCGCACTAATTTCTGTTTTGTGGCCGATTGTTCGCTAAATTGTTTTTGGATACCTTCGTAAAGAGATTCCCAGAGACGGGGAACTCCCACCATTAATTGGGGACTAAATTGCTTTAAATCGGACTTAAAAGTGCGAATACTGGTATAAATCTGGGTGCAACCTTGAGCTAGACTGAAATACTCACAACTGCGCTCGTAGGAATGCCATGAAGGTAGTATACTTAAAACTCGATCGCCGGGATCTGGTTGAAAGATAGCATTTAAGTTGCGTACTTGATGGAGTAGATTACCGTGACTTAACATCACCCCTTTGGGTTGTCCCGTCGTCCCCGATGTGTAAATGAGGGTAGCCAGATCATTTTCGCCCTTGGTGATGGGTTTAAGGGTGTTCTCAGCCCCGATCGCCATTAGTTGCTTGAAATTTAAGGTCTGCACGGAAATCGCCCCAGTAGCGGGGTCTTCGTCGGTGAGCAGCACGATTAATTTCAGGGTCAATTCAGGGATTTTTGGCAGTAATTTCCCTAAAGTTTGCTTATTTTCGACAATCAGCGTCTGACTGTCACTATCAGCGAGAATATAGGCTAATTCCTCTGCATCTGCTTGAGCAGATCGTACCGCATTGGCGGCCCCGGCTGCCATGGAACCTTGGTCGGCAATAAACCACCGGGGACTATTATCGGCAAATAAAGCGACATTTTCGGTTTCTGTGACTCCTAATGCTTGCAAAGCGGCGGCAAATTGCTGAATTTGTTGATAAAGTTCTCGATAGGTGAGAATTACTTCCGGTTTACTGTGGGGATCGTGCAGAGCGATAATATTGGGGAAACGTTGGGCAACTATTGACCAAACTTCGGGTAAAGATTGAATATTTGAATAGTCAATTAGGGTTGTCATAGCAGTAGTTATAGTGGGTTACAAGGGTCATAGGATATAGATTAACCATTCGAGGCCCTTTTTGCTGGTTCTCCTAGACAGTATTTCAACAGGTATCTAGTCCTGCAAAGTTGATTTCCTAGTCGAGACTCGGAGAGAGAAGACTTTTCAGTTATCAGTGAACAGTGAGGGATAATCAGGGAATGCTAACGGCTTAGATGTATAATTAATTTTGCTTAGGTACTTAATATAGTTGTGATTAGGATAAAAAACGACTATAATAATCTCACTCCAGAAGAATATCTTCAGTTTGAAGAAAAAAGTCCCATTAAACACGAGTATATCGAGGGACAAATTTACGCCATGGCAGGGACGACTGATATTCATAATATTGTTTCGGGGAATATATACACAATTATTCGTAATCATTTGCGGGGTTCCGATTGTCGGGTTTATTTTACCGATGTGAAAGTCAGATTAGAGAAACGCAATCACTTTTATTATCCTGATATTATTGTCACCTGCGATGACAGAGATAGAGAAACTGCTACCTACAAAAGTTTTCCTAAATTGATTATTGAAGTTCTCTCCGATTCCACAGAAGCTTTTGACAGGGGTGATAAATTTAATGATTATCAAACTCTAGAAAGTTTGCAGGAATATGTCTTAGTGAATAGTAAACACCAACGAGTGGAAAC
>SFBL01000079.1 GCA_007095785.1 Microcystis aeruginosa Ma_SC_T_19800800_S464 | reverse complement strand
AGTTTTACTCGTTCAAGGCCGAATTTGAAGTCTTTTCTGAACGAAACCCCCTACTATCTGTTGTCAAGGTTCAGTTTTTAGCTTGGTTATCGCTTTTTCCATTGTAGCTTAAAGCCGTCGTAAAACGACGGGGTTTTAACCCAAATTTTCGATAAGAAGATTCCAGGCGAAAAAAAGCCAAAAAGTAGCGGAATGTATAGCGCGCCACTACATCTCAGAAAAAACCTCTTACAATAGAGACAAATCAGAGATCAATGGGGGTGAACGTCATGTTAGTGATTTTAACCGACGAACACATTCTCGATACGGGTTCTGTCTGTCAGGGCTGTCTTTTAGCCAACCAGCAAGGACAACCCCGGTGGCGAGAGGGTAAACTAGGCTGTGGTCACTCCTTGGGCAAAGGAGGAAGCCAACAGCCCAATCTCTACGAGTGTCAGATGGGCTTTACAATTGCTAATATTGAAGGCTAATCAGACCTTTTAAATGCTCAACTTAGAGTTAAGTTAGGGGGATTTTCTTAGCACTTGGAGGAGAGAATTAAAGCTATTGCTCATCGCCAATTCAGCTTAGATACAATGACAATAATGGCTGAGGGTTTCGTAGCATTGATCGTAGGCTTTTTGGGCTTGGGTTAAAACAGCGTCGGAAATTTCTATATCTAATTTTCTGGCTTGTTTAATAATTTTACCCGCTTTGATATTCTCGGAAGAATCGCCTATACCACGGCGGCCAGTGGTTTTTAAAACTCGATATTCTTCAGAAAATCCCGTTTTAGTATCGAGATGACTCTGTAAACTATTAAAGACCAATTGACTTTGGTTTAATACCTGATCGTGGGTGATAAATAAACTCTTTTCTTGGCTGTTAATTAATCGAGCATAACTTTCTAAGGTGGCTAAACGACTGGTATAATAACCTAGGGCGTGCTGCTCGTTTTGATGGGGTTTAATATCTAGAATACTAGCTAAAGTGCGCTGGGGTTCTCGTAGTAAAAATATGGTCTTAACCGCATCAGATTGCAAAAAACTATGATCTAAAAACTTCTGATCGTGAAGAACTTTATCTAAAATATATTTATGATTCATGTTTAAATCTTTCAAACGCCAGTAGAGTTGAAACATTAAAGTTTTAAAATCCTGTTCACTCTCATAAACCAGATGAGTTTCGCCAAAACCGATAATTTCAGGATTAGAATTGAGGATATGGGTCAATAAAGACGAACCCGATCGCATATGGCTAAGAATAAATAAAACCTGATAAGGTTGGGGACGAAAGAGGATTTTATAGGGGTCTTTGGGTGTATCAATGCGTACCTGAAAATACTTATAAGTTAAACGATGGGTTAAACCCTGCCAAGATTGGGGTAAACGATCGAGGGCTATAGTCATAGGTTAATTAAGGAATTGTGTCAACTTGTCGCTAAGATTCCCCTATAATGTATCCCATTTAAGACCCAAACAAAAGTGAGGTTTATACAAAATGGGATTGCCAAGTTGTTCGCTCTGGTTTTTTACGGCGCGAACCGATGTCTGGTTTATGATGAACACTATTCCCCATCTAGTCAAAATGAGTCAGTTTCCCTTCCAGGAAAAGGTACTCGCTATTGACACGGCCCCCTTAAGCGGGGAAAAGGTTAATCGCCCCGGACTGGGTACAATGGAGGAGTTAAGAGCCTGTGGTGAAAAATTAGTTAAAGAAGGCATAATCGATCGCCTAGTGGATTTTAACTACGATCCGGGCTATCGTCAGCGTATCTATCAAAAGCATTTCGGCAGTCCCCTCCGTTCCACCCATAACTACAAAGGTTATCCGATTTTCGGCTCGATCTTCAAAATCGAGTCATGTCGCAGCGATTATATGGTCCATTATGACAGTGACATGATGCTCTACCAAGAACCGGATTACAGTTGGATCCGCGAAGGGATCGAGTTAATGGAAACCCATCCAGAAATGATGTTTGTGCGTCCTTTGTCCGGTCCACCCCGGCCTGATGGTACGATTTATTCTCCCCATCCTTGCAGGAAAAATCCCGACGGATTCTATCAATTTAAATTTTTTGGTAGTCGTGCCTATTTACTTAATTGTCATCGCTACGATCGCCTTTTACCGATCACCCCCCTCTGGCGCTCTTATAAAAATACCTTTCTCGATCATTTACCCGATGGTTTAAAAGCTTGGGGCAATATTTTGACCGGTAAAGGAAAACTCGACTCTTGGGAAATTATGGTTTCTCGCTCCCTAGAACAAAGCAACTACTATCGCGCCACTCTCACCAATGCCAAGGGTTGGACTTTGCACCCCAACGAGCGCTCTGCCGCTTTTAGGCAAGCTTGGCCGACTATTATCGAAAAAATCGAAGCGGGTATTTACCCACCGCGCCAAGCTGGTTATTATGACCTGATCTCGGAATTATGGTATTAAAAGAGCGTTAGTTCTCTAGATTTGAGGTGAGGCGGTACTGAGAGATTGCTGGTGAAGCGATATTTTTGTTTGAATTAGAGAAGACAGGAAGCAACAACCCAAAAGAAAACCCAACCACCGCCATGGGGAGATTGGGTTTTGTGGTTATGAATTGATTTTAAGGAGCTAAAGCGTTACCGCGCAGGAGAGAACCGATGGTTTTAGCAGTAATCTTCATCTGTACGAGAGGATTAGCGGGAACAACGGTTTTATAGAGATAACTGTCAAAAGTCATCTTCTGTACGTCCTTATCGGAACACATTTCCACAAAAGCTTCCCGGGTGGCATCGGTACGGTAGAAAACCCGTTGCAGGATATCTAACACCAGATAGGTCATACCGTATTTCTTATCCCAACGCTTGAGGTAGAGTTTTAACTCGTCCTCTGTGGGAATACGTTGGCCGCCGTTAGTGACTTCGACAATGGTTTCGGCACACATCCGCGCCGATTTAGCGGCGAAATAGATGCCTTCTCCCGAAGACTTAGTAACTGTTCCCGCAGCATCGCCAACGAGGGCCACACGACCAACTACACGGCGAGGACGGGGATGTTCGGGGATGGGGTGAGCCTCCACGCGGATGATTTCGCCACCTTCCAGACGACGGGACGCGCGAGCGCGAATACCGGCTTGTAGGTCTTTAATCATGGCTTTATTGACCTTCATTGTGCCAGTACCGACAGCGACGTGATCGTATTTGGGGAATACCCAAGCGTAGAAGTCGGGGGATACGTCTTTTCCTACATACATTTCCGCCAGATCTTCGTAGTAGGCCATTTTATCTTGGGGAAGACGGATGCGTTCTTGGAAAGCGATCGCATAGTTGTAATCCCCAGCATCAATAGCTTTAGCAATGCGGGAATTAGCACCGTCGGCACCGATAACCACATCCACCTTCAGAGATTTCATTTCCCCTTGGGAATTGCCGTGGGAGTGATCGGCGTAGTGTAGGGTATAGGGATCGGTGCTATTGGTGGGAATGTCGAGACCGTAAACGGTTCCGTTGATTAAATGCGCTCCTAATTTATGAGCGCGTTCTCTCATAAAACCGTCGAGGACTTCCCGACGACACATTCCGATATATTCGTCTTGATTATCGAGATTAATATCGACTTCGACGTTAGAGGGGGAGATCATTTTCATTTTTCTCACCCGGCGATCGATAATTTCAGGAGGTAGGTCAAATTCGCTCACCATACAGAGAGGAATCGCTCCACCACAGGGTTTAGCATTATCTAATTTGCGTTCAAATAAATAGGTTTCAATGCCTGCTTTAGCTAATGTTTCTGCCGCCGAAGAACCGGCCGGCCCTGAACCCACAACAGCGACTCTTAACACTCAGGTTTTCTCCTACATACTTACGAGCGAGTACGCTTTGCAGTGTACCACAGGGGTTTAGCCGAAAGGAACGAGATTCTCCGATTCTGCCCGATCTTGCAACAGTGCTTAACATCCTCTGTTACAAAAGTTTATTTTACTGCCCGTAGATGTTTTTTTATCGATGTGTTGTATTGTGTTACACCGATAGGGAAAAAAAGTGCTAAACCCCTCTCCCAAACTGGAGAAGGGTTTAGGTGCGAGGATTGTTAACCTCTTGCTTTCAACCAATCGCTAATAGCGGGGGGTAAATCCCGTTGCACTTTGCCACTGACATACATTCCGATATGTCCGACGGGGAAAGCACAAGCGGTATAGTCAGAAGTACCGATATAATTCCCTAAAGCGAGGGAAGAAGCGGGAGGTACAAGGTGATCTTTATCCGCATAAAGATTGAGAATTGGCATGGTCAGATTGTGTAAATCTACCCGTTTATCTCCTAAGATCACTTCCCCTTTAATCAGTTTATTTTGCTGATAGAAATCCTTGAGAAACTGTCGATAGGATTCTCCTGCTTGGTCGGGACTATCAAAAATCCATTTTTCCATCCGCAGAAAATTAACTAATTTCGATTCGTCTTCCATGATGTCAGGAAAATCGAGGTATTTCTGATAACCTAACTGTAAAGGTTTCAATTCCAGAAACTCTAAGTTGAGAAAATCTCCCGGAATATTGCCCATGCTATCTACCATTAAATCGATGTCTAATGCTTCAGAACCCAAGGAACATCCCCCGCGCATATTTAAGAGGGTCTCGGTTTGATAAAAATCTACCGGTGTCACCATTGTCACCAGATTTTTTATCTTATCGGGATAGAGGGAACTATAGCATAAACTAAAGGTTCCTCCCTGACAGATTCCTAACAGATTAATTTTGTCGAGATGGTGACTTTGACGAATAAAATCGACGCAATTATCCACATAACCATTGATATAATCATCAAGGGTTAACCAGCGATCGCTTCTCGTGGGATATCCCCAATCAATTAAGTAGATATCTAAGCCTAATTTCAGCAGATTGGCCACTAAGGAACGCCCTTCCTGTAAATCTACCATATAGGGACGATTAACCAAAGCATAAACCATCAGCAAGGGAATCTCGAAGGGTTTTTCAACCACGGGTTTAAAGTGGTAGAGAATGATTTTATCTTCCCGATAAACTGCTTCTTTTTCCGAGACTCCACACTGAATATCTTCTTCTTTAACTCTTTTGAGATTGTCTAACCCTTTGAGATTTTTCTGAGTTAATTCTAGATAATCTTGGGTAAAGTCTTCCAGTTTCACTTGCGTCAAAAATGGCCACATAATTTAATTCTCCTAGAAAAGTGGGGAGTTGGGGGGTTGGGGGATGGGGGTTAGGGGATAGGGGATAGGGGTTAGGGGATAGGGGATAGGGGATAGGGGATAGGGGATAGGGGATAGGGGATAGGGGATAG
>SFBL01000078.1 GCA_007095785.1 Microcystis aeruginosa Ma_SC_T_19800800_S464 | reverse complement strand
CAGTATTCACTAACTCCTAATTCTTCGTAGAGTAAGCGTTTATTGCCTAAGTCATCATTGAGGGTAGATTTTGAGATTTCAATGACTAAATCTGGTGGGGGATACTGATTTAAATCAATAATCGAAGTCCCATTTGGTATCAGATTCGCTTTCTCTCCTAGATAGTAAGATATATCTGGCTGCACTTCTCTAATTCCTCTTTTGCGATAGGAACAAGTGGGGAGTCCTTGAAAAGGAATTTCTTGGAGGATAGCGTAGAGACTCACCCCCAAAAAAACAACGTGATGATCTCTAGCGTGTTCAAATCCAATAGGAGTCATTTCTAATCGATAATAGCCATTGTTGTAATAACTTTTTCCTTGATTTTCTGGTAAGTTTTTAATTGCTTCTAAGTATTCTTCCCAACTAGCTTTAATCCATCGGTCAGTTATCCCCCTAGTTTCTAGCTGTTGCATAGTTATCCGATCCCGCTTTGAACTTTTTCTGTAATTATAGCAACTATTGCTCAAATCAGAACCAGGGAACTGAGCAAGTATAATGATAGAATAGATTAATTGAGGAAAAATTAGCCCAATTATGGACACAACTTATGATTATATAATTATCGGTGGTGGTATCACCGGTTCCGCCTTAAGTTATGAACTAGCTAACCTAGGCAGTCGAGTCCTCTTATTAGAAAAAGAAACCCATCCCCTCAACGCCACTTTCTACAGTTACGGAGGTTTAGCCTATTGGTCAGCCACCACAGAAATCCAGAGAAAATTATACCAAGAAGGTCGAGAAATTCAGCGCAATTTATCCCAAGAATTAGGCATAGATAACGAATACCGGGACCTAGAGCTAATTCTCACCGTTAACCCCGAAGATGATCCAGCCGCTGTGGCCGAAAAATTTGCTATCTTTGCTATTACTCCCGAAATTCTTGATCCGCAAGCAGCGATCGCTTTAGAACCCCTATTAAATCCCGCAGCTATCTCCGGAGTTTTACGACTGCCCCACGGTCACATTAACCCCGAAAAAACTAATCTTGCCTATCAACAAGCTTTTCTGCGTCTGGGAGGCACGATTATTCGGGAAGCTGTCATCGAGTTGATTGAAACTGCATCGAGAATTACCGGCGTAAAAACCCCTAAAAATAATTATTCTGCCGGGGAAACTATCGTCTGTGCGGGGGGATTAACCCGGTCTTTACTGCAAAAATCCGGTATTGCTGCTCTCGTCTATTTTACCCATGCCCAGGTGATCAAAATTCCCCCGACTGAGATCAAATTAAACACCCTAGTTATGCCCGCAATTCCTGCTAGATTGCTATTAGAGCAAAAAATCACCCAACTAGAAAGTCAGGGCATTTGGCAGAGAGAAACCCCAGAAATAATTGCCAGTGTTTTAGAAACGGGAGCGGTACAATTCCGGGATCAAAGCCTTTATCTAGGGCAAATTAGTGCCATTATCACCGATCCAGATGCGATTTTAAACCCTCTGGCCGGGGAAAAAGCAATCCGCACCGCCGTGGGGACATTGCTGCCCTCTTTAGCCTCTCTCCCCGGCAGCTGTCATCATTGCCTAGTGGCCTTTGCCCCCTCGGGACGGCCCCTAGTGGGGGCGATCGCCGATAAAGTGGGATTGCAGGTATTTTCTGGTTTTACCAGTACACTTGTATCGGCTCCGCCCCTGGCCCGACGTTTTGCGCGTCACCTGCTGGGGGAAAATGACGAAATAATTACAAAAGTCAAGAGAGAAATTAACTGATGGTTGCCATTAATCCTAATCGACTTTTTCCAACTGCCAAAGAATTTGGTTTCCCTCCCGTCTGACCCGGGAGATTACCCAATTTCGCCACGGCCAATGGTCGCCTCGACTGGTAACGGCCCCTGGATTAATATCCATTAAATCCGCCACTTCGGCGCTGGTAATCAAATAACCGCGATTGGCCACTTCATCGGCAATGCGTAGGGTTTCGATGAGATTTCTTAGCTGGTCAACTCTTTCTCCCCGGGGTAATTGGATTTCATCGCCAGCGCTATTAGGTGGTTCATTCATGGTGATGGTCTGGTCAAAGTTGATTAACAATAAAAATTGTCGGTTGAGGCAAACAAGCAAGCTTCCCCTATCGTTATTCTATCGATTTCATCAATAATAGTCCCCATCAAAACAGTCCTATCTTCTCGAATCTTACCGTCACATCTTTACTAAAAACCTAAAAACCCCTTGACAAAAAACACAAAATATAGTAAGGAAATCAGGGAAAGTGGTTAGCGGTCACTGATAACTGATCACTGATTACTGATAACTGAAAATAACTGCTATAAAATTGGACTAGCCTTTTTCCCCAGAAAAAAATTTCCCCATCCATGACCTTAATCCTCTACAACACCCTCAGTCGTCGCGAAGAACCCTTTACCCCCCTCATCCCCGGCATGGTCTCCATGTATTGCTGCGGCATTACCGTCTATGATTATTGCCATTTGGGTCATGCGCGTACCTGTGTGGTTTGGGATGTGGTGCGGCGTTATTTGGAGTATCTCGGTTACAAAGTGCGCTATATTCAGAATTTCACCGATATTGACGATAAAATTCTCAATCGGGCTAAAAATGAACACACCACTATGGCAGCCGTGGCCGAGAAATTTATCGAGGCCTACTTTGAGGATATGGCAAAATTAGGAGTCAGACCGGCGGACGCTTATCCCCGGGCCACTCATACCCTCGACGGTATCAAGCGCCTAGTCTATGAATTAGAACAAAAAGGCTACGCTTACCCCAGCGATGGCGATGTTTACTATTCCGTCCGTCGTTTTTCCGATTATGGCAAACTATCGGGGCGAAAACTGGATGATTTGCAAGCGGGAGCAAGCGGCCGGGTAGAAACCGACGACCCGGAAGCAATTAAAAAACAAGACCCCTTTGATTTTGCCCTCTGGAAGGGGGCAAAACCGGGGGAACCTAGTTGGGATTCTCCCTGGGGCCAAGGTCGTCCGGGGTGGCATATTGAATGTTCGGCCATGGTCAAAGAACAATTGGGAGAAACTATCGATATTCATGTGGGGGGAAGTGATCTGATTTTTCCCCACCACGAAAACGAAATTGCCCAAAGTGAAGCGGCTACGGGTAAACCCCTGGCCCACTATTGGTTACATAATGGCATGGTTAAGGTGGCCGGGGAAAAAATGTCGAAATCCCTCGGTAATTTCATCACTATTCGCGAGTTATTGGCAAAATATGACCCCTTAGCCGTGAGATTATTAATTTTAGGCGCCCAATACCGCAAACCGATTGATTTTTCCGATGAGGGATTGCAGGCGGCCACTAATGGCTGGCATACTTTACAAGAGGGTTTATCCTTTGGTTATAAGCATCTTCAGCCCGATAATCCCGCAATTACTGACCAAGAACTAGAAAATCGCTTTCAAGAGGCGGTAAATCACGATTTTAACTTTGCCGGTGGTTTAGCGGTGTTATTTGAAATCGCTAAGGAATTACGCAAGGAGGGTAATAATTTAACCCATGCGGGTAAGACGGACAGCAATCTGGCCGAATTAGCGGTAAAATGGCATACTTTGGTGAAATTGTCTAGGGTTTTGGGCTTAGAAATTGCCGCCGACCAGGGAGAAACCCCTGTTTCTGAGGGAATTAGTGCAGCGGATATCGAAAATCTGATCCAACAACGGACAGAGGCGAAAAAAGCGAAAAATTACGCCGAAAGCGATCGCATTCGCGCAGAATTAAAAGCGCAAGGGATTAGTTTAATCGACCAACCCGGGGGAGTGACTAAATGGTTAAGAGAGGGAGACTAGAAATTCTTTGACCACTTCCTCTACTTTGCGATCGCGTCCATCCACCTGATAGTTTAATTTCTGCATAGTGCTGGAGGTAATTTTGCCGGTGAGTTTCGCTAAAACCTGTCGCAATTGCGGATATTTTTGCAAACTATCCCGGTTAAAAATCGGTACCGCTTCGTAGGGAGGAAAATAGCGTCGATCATCTTCTAGGATGACTAAATCTAGCACGGGAATTAAGCCATCGGTGGAATTTCCCGCCACTAAATCCACTTGTTTGGCGGCTAAAGCGCGGTACATTAACCCTAAATCCATCACTTTCGGGGGTTGGGCAAAAGTTAGGCCATAGGTCTTCGCTAATCCCTTGTAACCGTCTTCCCTTTCCAAAAATTCATAACCAAAACCCGCTTGCCAATTGGGGGTATATTTAGCCGCTTGCGAGAGAGTTTTAAGATTGTATTGACGGGCGGTTTCTCCCCGGATAACAATGGCGAAAGTATTCTCAAATCCTAAACTGGGAAACACTTCTAGGTTAAATTTTTCTGGATAAATCTCTTGCAGTTTTTCAGAGACTAATCGGGCATCGTTAAGGGGTTTTTCCCGCAAAATTCCCGTGAAAGCCGTGCCAGAATACTCCACATAACCATCGATTTTACCCGCTTTCACCGCTTCATGACAGATCAAAGTACCACCGAGATTAAATTGACGCTCAACCCGTAAATTCGTCTCTTTTTCGATTTCCTGTGCCAAAATTTCCCCTAAAATCACCTGTTCGGTAAAATTTTTGGAACCGATCACCACTGTGCCGGGGGATGAATGGAAAATTTGAGTCAAGAGGAAAGATAGCAGGGCCAACCCGATTAAACCTAAGCCCCATTGCCATTTAGAGGGCTTTTTCGGACGTGGCGAAGGGGAAAAAGTCTTTTCTAGCCGACCAAGACTCCAATCGGCAACAAGGGCTAAAAAAGCGGCAGGAATTGCCCCCGCCAAAATTAACTGATTATTTACCGTGGCAATACCGCGAAAAATAAACACTCCCAAACCACCGCCACCAATGGCAGCTGCGATCGTAGCCACACCGATAGCAATCACCGTGGCAATTCTCACTCCTGTCAAAATTGTCGCCCTGGCCAGAGGTAATTCGATATAGCGCAGGATTTGACCGTCGGTCATACCTAGGGATAACCCGGCTAATTTTAGTTCGGGATCAACTTTTTTGATGCCCAGATAGGTATTTAAAACAATTGGCAGTAAGGTATAGAGAGTTAGGGCAACAATAGCGGGAATTTTGCCGATTCCTCCCAAAAAAGGCACGGAAATTAAAAAACCAAATAGGGCTAAACTGGGGATAGTCTGTAGGGTGTTAACGATCGCTATAATCGGTTGAGCGAGAATAGCTTGACGACTAATTAAAATACCTAGAGGAATCCCGATTAAGCTACCCATAGCCATGGCTATTCCCGTCAAGAAAAGATGCTCTCCTGTGCGAAAAGCGATTTCCCCCCCATAATCTAGCCAAAAACTATCCATAAACTTCTCTTAAAGCGGCTGGTTCATCCTATTGTATAGAATAAATAGTATCTATTAGTTCTAGTCTTGATTTAAAGATTCTATCACCATCTTGACATTATTTCCTCCCTAAAGACAAATGACTAACAAATTTAATCCTCGGGCTAAAACTGTTGCCGATTGGGCCTATATCGGTATTGATAAACATTTTCATAAAGTTCTTAAACACGAAGCTGGGGTTTTACTCGATCAGGATACGGAAGAATTACATCAAATTCGGGTGGGAATGCGTCGTCTTCGCAGTACCTTAACTGGTTTTGACCCCGCTTTAACTATGCCGAAATCTGCCGATCAAAAACGGGTGGGTAATCTGGGCAGAATTTTAGGAGAATTGCGGGATTTAGATGTGTTAAAAGAGGCTTTTATCGGTCATTATCAGCCAATTTTACCCCCGCAAGAACAGGATTTACTTAAGAAAGTTTTACAAGTTCTTGAACAACAAAGAAAGAAGGCTTTTGCTAAGGTAGAAAAGCTGTTAAAGTCCGACAAATTTCTCAATTTTAAGGCAGATTTTGCCAGTTGGTTGGATAATCCCACCTATCAACCGATGGGAAAATTAGATATTGCCACTGTTTTACCAGACTTATTATTACCCCAAGCAAGTCGTTTTTTACTGCACGAAGGCTGGTTAGTTGGAGTAAATTTAGAGGAAGATCAAAAAGTAAGAGAGTTGTCTAGTCAAGAAATTGATGACTTATTGGAAAAAGAAGGATTATTACTGCATGATCTCCGCAAAGAAGCCAAGCGGTCCCGCTATAATATGGAGTTATTCACTCAGTTTTATGGCGACAAATATCAAGAGTATCTAGAAGATATTAAAAACCTTCAAGGTATTCTCGGAGAAATGCAGGATTGTTGTGTTCTCTCGGATTTTCTTAGCCAAATTTTCCCTAATTGTCTTGCCAAGGAAATGCCCACCTTACTAGAAATTTTCCAAAATATCCGTCACCAAAAATGGCAAGAATGGCAACCCCTACAAAAGAAATTCCTTGACGCTGACACCAGAAAAAGTCTGCACCAGACAATTTTACAGCCTATTTTTCGGACAAATAGTGTAGAATTAGAAACTAATCCAGAATCCTGAGATTAGAAACCGATGAATTTTTTTCAAAAGTTAAACCACGCCATTAGTCAAAACCAGAGTCTGCTTGTCCTCGGTTTAGATGCTAACCCCGAAATGATGCCCTCCACCCCGGGAGAATTAATCGTTAATTTAGAACGGTGGCTCAAGTTTATTATCGATGAAACTGCCCCTTTTGTCTGTGCCTACAAACCAACTTTAGGTTTTTATCAAGCTTTGGGAGCAGCCGGGTTAGAATTATTACAGCGAATTTTAAAGGCAATTCCCCCTCATATCCCGGTAATTTTGGATGCTAAACATGGTGATATTAATACTAGCAGTATTTTAGCCGAGACTATCTTTAAAACTTGGCAGGTGGACGCGGTTACTCTCAATCCCTACTCCGGACAGGATCACGTTGCTCCTTTTTTAGTTTACCCCGAGCATGGCGCTTTTATCCTCTGTCATACTTCCAATCAAGGCGCGATTAATCTGCAAGAATTTCCCAGTCGCGACAATCCTTTTTATCTGCAAGTTGTCAAAGAAGCTTGTACTTGGGGAACTCCCGAACAGGTGTTTTTAGAAGTGGGAACCACTCAACCGGAGATTTTGAAAAAGATTCGCAATTTTGCTCCCGAAAGATTGATTTTATTACGCAGTATTTGGGAAGACAAAAGTAAATTCTCCGAGTTAATTACTGTGGGTTTAAATAGTCATGGCGAGGGTTTATTAATTCCTGTACCCCAAGATTTTTTATCTCAACCCGATTTGGGGGCAAAAGTCAAGGATTTACGAGAGGAAGTCAACAAAATTAAACAAAATCACCAGCAAGAATCGAGCCAAGATGATACTTGGACTGCTAATGTTTGTCTTTTAAAACAACATCCTCATCAGGATTTAATTCTACAATTATTTGATATTGGTTGCTTGATGTTTGGCGATTATGTGCAAGCATCGGGAGAAACTTTTTCCTATTATATCGATCTGAGAAAAATTATCTCTAATCCTAATATTTTTCAGCAGGTAATTGAAGCCTATGGAGAAATATTAAAAACCTTGACATTTGACCGCATTTCTGGTATCCCCTACGGTTCTTTACCTACAGCTACGGGTTTATCTTTATTATTAAATCATCCCATGATTTTCCCCCGCAAAGAAGTAAAAGCCCACGGCACAAGAAGAGTAATTGAAGGTAATTTTCAAGTGGGGGAAACTGTGGTGGTGGTGGACGATATTTTAATTTCTGGTAAAAGTGCGATCGAGGGAGCAGCAAAGATTAAATCAGCGGGATTATTAGTTAATGATATCGTGGTTTTTATCGACCATGGTGGCCCTGTTAAAGATAAACTTCGTAGCCATGGTTATCAACCTTATTCGGTTTTAACCCTAGCAGAAATTACCGATACTCTCTACGAAGCGGGAAGACTGACAGAAGCAGAATATAGCTGTTTTTTAAATCGCTCCCATTGATATTTAGCCATCAGCCTTGAATCAGTTACCAGTGGTCAGTTACCGGTATTAAGTGTGCATTATTAAATGGCAGCTTTCCGCTGTCTTTTCACTGATCACTGATTACTGTTTACTGATCACTGTTTACTGATGACTGATCACTGATCACTGATTACCGATCACTGGAAATTGTTAAGAAACTTGACTGCGTAAGACCTTTAAGGGATTGAGAAGCTTACCTTCTTCCTTTTCCTCAAAAATAGTTAAATCTTTCGGTTTACAACGTTTTATATGCAATTTAATCCCCTGCGCTCCTTCTGTTTTCAAATCTTCTTCGTAACCAGCTTGAGCGACTTCAGCCTCGTCTTTAGCGAGAAAAGGGCCAAAATAATAAGTACATCTGGGATAGTCGGTTTTAATCTCGACCCAGTAGGCTAATCCGAACCTTTCGAGTAAGCTAATCAAAAATTCTTTCATTTTGTTCCCCGTCTCAATCTACTCTGGTGGTTTTGTTACGTCCGTTTACATTTCGCAAACTTCCTTCCTATTCTATTTATACTTTCTCCTTTTGGCTATTGGGGTGTCGAAAAATACAGATTTTCAATCGGGGGAATTTTGCCAGCGTTGCCGGTAAACCTCGTAAAGAGCCATAGCCGCCGCCACCGAAGCATTGAGACTGGGGGTTTTGCCTGCCAAGGGGATAGATACCAACTCATCGCAGGACTTTTGGGCCAACAGACTCAAACCCTCTCCCTCCGAACCTACCACCAATCCTATCGCACCCGTTAAATTGATTGTGTGTAAAGATTTACCAGTTTTTGCCGCCGTGCCGTAGAGCCAAAAACCGGCCGCTTTTAATTCCTCTAAAGCACGATTGAGATTAACCACCCTAGCGACGGGTAAATATTCCAGGGCCCCCGCCGCCACTTTCATCACCGTCGATGTCACCCCAGCGGCGCGACGTTGGGGAATAACTACCCCCTGACAACCCATGGCTTCGGCGGTGCGAATAATTGCCCCAAGGTTATGGGGATCCGTAATACCTTCAGCGATGACGATGACGGGGTGGCGACTTTTGCCCTTAGCTTTCTCGATCAGATCGGCTAATTCGATATACTCATAGGGAGACATCTGGGCGGCAATCCCCTGATGATTGGCCTTATTGGTAATCTGATCGAGACGCAGATCATCTACCTCATCAATTACTGTGCCGTTGGCCTTGGCTTTTTCTAAGAGGGTATGATAACGGGGATCGTAACGGAGTCGATTGACCACCCAAATCCGATTCAGTTGGCGCTCCTCCTCCATGGCCGTTAAAACCACCCGGCGACCGTAGAGCAGATCATCAGCTTCTTGGTTTTCTGGAGTTACTGCCGGAGATTTGGCCAGAATTGGTCCAGTTTTTGGCCGCGAGGGCCTGCGAGAATTACGATTATCGGACTTGTCACGAAATGGTCGATCGCTCATGGTTGCATGGATTAAGAGTAAAGTCGGGAATCGTCCCTGAGGGCTATAATTCTAGTTTTTCTAATAGTTGATGTAATCTTGAGGGGTCTTGCAGATAAAGATAGCCGAACAGGGTTTCTAAACTGCTGGCCTGCTGATAGACTTGGGCTGTCAGACGACGGCGTTTTCCCGTGACCGCATTGCGTCCCCGGCGCAGAATTTCTTTTTCTTGGTCTGTCAGATAAGGCTGCAGTTGTGCTAAATCTAAAGCCTGTTGTTCGGCCCTGACTTTGCCCACCACCTGAGCGTGATAGTCTCCCAGACGCTGGGGCGGCAGTAAATAATAGGTGCGGATGTATAATTCATAAACAGCATCCCCCAGATAGGCCAGGGAAGCGGGCGATAATCGGTCAAGACCCTCTAGGATTGGTGAACCCTCGCCATTGACCTGTAAGCGAATTTTTTCGAGAGGAGATTCCACGATTTACGCTTTTTCTAGATATTCGATCGCCGCTTCCAGGGTGGGTTGCAGGGAAAAAAACTTCTCCAATCGCACCAGTTTTACGGTTTGAGTTACCCGGGGATTGGTAACAATTTGTAAACTGCCCCCTTCGGTTTTGGCCTTTTTCACCAATTTTACTAGGGCCCCTAAACCGGAGCTATCGATAAAATCAATCTGAGCGAGGCTAATAATCACATCCTTGGGCCCTTGCTCCACATAGCCTTCGATCACCTTACAAAAAGTCGGTTCGGAAAAGGCATCTAAAAGACCCGTCAAACGGAAAATTTGGTACTTATCTCTGACCTCACGCGTGCCTCGCAAGCTGACGGTCAAGTTAATTGCTTCTGGAATAATCGCCTCCTAGCTCTAGAGCCGTAAAAATCAAAACCCTAGTATATCCTAAAAATTTACGACCGATCCTTTTTTGCTTCCCGCATTAAATCGACAAATTTGCCAAATAGATAATCGGCATCGTGGGGGCCGGGACTGGCCTCAGGGTGGTATTGTACCGAGAAAAAGGGCAAAGACTTGTGTTTTAAACCGGCTACGGTGCGATCATTGAGGTTGAGATGGGTAATCTCCACTTCCGGGTTTAAAGAGGCCTCCTGCACGGCAAAACCGTGATTCTGACTGGTAATTTCCACCTGTTGCTGCAGTCCACAGGGTTGATTTAACCCGCGATGGCCAAATTTCAGTTTAAAGGTTTCTGCTCCTAGGGATAGGCCTAAAATTTGATGACCCATACAGATGCCAAAAGTCGGTTTTTCCCCTTGCAAAAGTTCCTTGGCTAGGGCAATACCTTCGGTGACAGCCGCCGGATCTCCCGGTCCGTTAGAAAAGAAAATACCATCGGGATTATATTCGGCGATTTGTTCCGGGGGAGTGTCAGCGGGAACCACGATCACCCGACAACCGTAGCTGGCTAAACGCCGGAGAATATTGCGTTTGATGCCAAAATCGATCGCCACCACCGTTAACGGTTCTTGATCACTATCAATTGGCGCAAATTCCCAGGCGGACGGGGTGGGAGTCGTCCATTCGTACACTTCCTTGGTGGTTACTTCCTTAACTAAATTTAACCCAGCCATACTGGGGGCCGCCTGCACCAGCCGCAGTAAATCATGATAATCGAGTATTTCCGTCGAAATTGCCCCATTCATCGCCCCAACCGAGCGAATTTTGCGGGTCAGAGACCGGGTATCGATGCCATAGATGCCAATAACATGATGAGCGGCCAGATAATCCGGTAGGGATTGGCTAGAACGCCAATTACTGGGCCGGTGGCAGATGTTTTTGGCGATCGCTCCTTTCACCTGGGGACGAATTGACTCCTCATCCTCGGGATTAACCCCCGTATTTCCCAATTCTGGATAGGTAAAAGTGACGATTTGACCAGCATAACTGGGATCGGTGAGGACTTCCTGATAACCAGTCATTCCCGTGTTAAAGACAACTTCGCCGACGGTGGTTCCCTTAGCTCCGAAGGAATAACCCTCGTAGGCCGTACCATCGGCTAGAACTAATAAGGCTTTTTGACTAGCAGCACTTGATATCATTGTCAATTTTTTAATCTTGAGTAGTGGTGAGAAACAGAAGTCAAGGATAGACTAGAACAGTGACTAGAAAACGAATTGCTTAGTTTTAATTGGCTAGAGCGTTTTATGATTAAGAGTACGTCCGCTCAAAGACAACAACTTCCCCTGACTAGCCATCGGCAAGATCCTATCGCTTAAAAAATAACTATATAAGTAATATGAGTCCAAGAAAACTGACTGATGCCACGAAAAAAGAAATTCTTAAGCTTTATCGGGAAACGGAGGCCACCACTTCCACGTTAGCCGAGCGTTATGGAGTGAGTAGTTCTACGGTCAGTCGTTTTCTCAAAAATTCTTTTTCTGGCGAGGAATACGAGCAGTTAATCCAGAAAAAACGCTTGGCCCGTAGTCCCCGTGGCCTCGAGGAGGAGGAAGCAGCAGCCGATTTACCGGAAAAAGCCATCGAGGTGATTAGTGTTCGAGCAGCCCAAATCGCAGCTAAGGATGAGCAGGCTTTTGAGCAACCGATCGCTTCTGTGGAACAATTAACCCTGTTAATGGATACCGCTTACCCGCCAGAAGCAGATAATTCGGAAGATGCAGCAATTAATGGCGATAAGACCCTAGAAACTGCTAATTTAACCGAGTTTTTCGTCGAAGCTATCGAGGAAGAGGAGGAGGAAGATGAGCTTGACGAGGATTGGGATGAAGAGGAGGATGAAGATGAAGATGAAGATGAGGAGGAGGAGGAACTAGCGGACAGCTATTTAGGCCCGACTATCGTTAAAACCGCCCAATTACAGATATTACCCCTCTCGGCGGCGGCTTTTCCCAAAACCTGTTACTTGGTCATCGATCGTGCTGCCGAATTAATCACCCGTCCCCTCAAGGATTTTGCCGAATTGGGTAAGGTTCCCCCTCAGGAAATCCAGCAGCGCACTCTCCCCATCTTTGAAAGTCATCGCATCGCTCGTCGTTTCTCCAAGCGCAAGGAAAAAGTGATTAAAGTTCCCGACGGTCGCCTAATCGAAAAAGCTCACGCTCAACTGGAAGCTAAGGGGATCACCCGTCTGCTCATGGATGGTCGTATCTACGCTTTAGAGTAGGGAATTAGGGGATAGGAGACTTTTCAGTCTCCCCCGAACTCGTTGCTGAGGGTGGAGACTCGCGCGGGTTCGTTGAGAGAATTCAGCTTAGATGAGTTTACCCTAAGAAAATATTTTAATCTCATTCAGAGTAGAACTAGCTTACCAATAATTGGCTATGAGTGAGCGCGGTTTTTTTCTGGATTTATCACCGGGGTTAGTGTAGTTCAAACTGGTATTACTTACCCAAGTTTTGGTTATCTGATCAATAAAATAGCGAAATATGCAAGAAAACGGAACCGCCGAGAATGTTTATCAGTTTTCTAGTACCCTATCTCCTTCCGATCCAAGCTATGTGGATAGAAGGGCTGATCTGGAATTGTACCAAGCTCTGATGAACAGTCAGTATTGTTATATTTTCAATTCTCGCAAAATGGGCAAGTCGAGTTTGACAGTACGCATCCAAACTCAAATTGAAGCCCAAGGAGTTGTCTGTTCCCGTATAGACTTAAATGAATTAGGGACATCAGTAGATCAATCTAGCTGGTATCAGTCCTTAATTCTTGAAATTGCCGAACAATTAAAACTAAACATGACTGATTTAGAATCTTGGATCGCCAGTCAATCTGTTTCTAATGTTGGGTTACTTAGACAATTTATTAAAGAAATTTTATTGAGAAAAATTTCAACCAGCATTGTTATTTTTATTGATGAAATTGATGTGGTTAGAAAACTCCCTTTTGCTACTGATGACTTTTTTGCTTACATTAGGTCTTGTCATGAAAAGCGAGTTATTAATTGGGATTTTAATCGTATTTCATTTGTTTTAATTGGCACAGCTACCCCCAATCAATTAATTCAGGATAGTCAAAGAACTCCTTTCAATATTGGTAAAGCAATTGAGTTAAATGGACTGTCGTTAGAAGATAACTGTCAACCCTTGATGCAAGGACTAGAAGGGTTGGGTGTTTCCCCTCAAGAAATTCTACAAGAAATTTTTAGCTGGACTAATGGTCAACCTTTTATAACTCAAAAATTGTGTTATTTAATCGCCAAGTTTAAAGTTAAAATACCTCAGTCTCTCTTATCAGCTTGGATGCGAGATTTTGTTTATAAACACATTATTGATAACTGGGAAAAAAAAGATGAACCTGCTTTTTTATCAAGTATAAGAGATCGACTTATTTATCATCCTGATCAAGGATATTTACTAAGGGTTTATGCTAATGTTTTAAAAGGTAAATTGGTGAAAGCGAGTAACACACCAGAACATGATGAATTATTACTATCTGGATTAGTTATCGTCGATAATGAGGGCTATCTTAGAGTGGCTAATGCTATTTATCAGGCAATTTTTAATCAAAAATGGTTATATAATGTATTAGCAGCTAGTCGTCCTTATCAATCGGAAATTGCTAAGTGGGAAGACTCAAATTTTACCGATACAAATTGTTTGCTGACAGGGAAAAAGTTAGAGGAATCTAAAAAATGGCAAGAAGATAAAGAATTAGATAGTATCGATTATCGTTTTTTAGCAGCCTCTGAAAGCATGACTCGTCAAAAACAATCTCGTTTATTTATGTTGGCAGCGGGAATATTTACTAGCATTGTTACAGGGTTACTTGGGTTGGGATTCTACCAAGTATGGCTGCTACCTTACTTTTATAAAATCCCCTATACTAAGGAGCCTCAACTATTTAGCCAAGGCGAAAAAAAGCTACTTATCAAACAGGAAAATTTTTATAAAGATCGGGGTATTTTGGCTTTTCAAGATGCTAATTATTTGGAAGCTAAACAGTTATTCAAAAAAGCCTATCTTGCTCATCCTGAAGATGCAGAAACCTTGATTTATTATAATAATGCTATCGCTTATTTAAGTAATAATTATGTGACTTTGGCGGTGGTTATTCCCAGTGGCAAAAAAAATGAAATTTCCCAAGAAATCCTTAAAGGGATTGCTCAAGCACAATATTTATTTAATAGCCAATTACCGACAAGTGCGAATAATTTATTTTTAAATATCGTTATTGCCAATGATAATAATGATGAAAAAGTTGCTAAGATAGTCGCTAAGGAAATCGTTAAAGACCCCAAAGTTATTGGAGTAATTGGACATTATTCTAGTGAAGCCACCTTAGCAGCTTTACCTATCTATGAAAGAGCCAAAATTACTTTAATTTCTTCTACAAGTTCATCGGGTGTAATTGAGAGTGAATACTTTTTTAGAACCGTTATCACCAATGAAAAAATTGGTGAAACTTTAGCTAATTATGCCAGCCAACATGATCTAGATAAGGTAATTATTTTTAATAATTCTAACCAGATTGATAGCCAAGAACTTACTCAAGAGTTTCGTCAAGCTTTCCAAAAAAAAGGCGGTAAAATCACTAAAGTAATTGATTTATCATCTTCCCTAGATATTGACGCAGAAGTTTTAAAAGCATTCTCCCAAGATCAAGTTAGAGGAATTGTCTTATTTCCCAGTTTGGAATCAGCTTCTGTGCTAGTAGAATTATCCCATACTCTTGAACAGTTGAACACCAGCACCACTCTAGATCTGAAAAATAAGCTAGTTCTTTTAGGGAGTCATTCCATGTATGAACATGAAATGTTGGTTGATAGCGGTAAATTTATTGATAATTTAGTTTTGGCTGTGCCTTGGTTTTCCCATCTAATTAAGTCCCAAAATTTTGTCAGAGATGCTCAAGCTTTATGGAAAGAAGATATTAGCTGGCGAACCGCTACCAGTTATGATGCGGCCCAATCATTTATAGCTGCTATTAGAGCCTTGCAATCCCAGAATAAAATTTCTTCAGACTTGATACAAGAATATTTAGAAAACCTCAATCTTTCGGCCAGTTTGACATCAGGCAATTCTCTCAGGTTTGTAGATAATGAATCCGAATCTAATCGAGAACCAATTACTGTGAGGGTTGAGAGTAAGTTAGAAGAAAAACTTGAAAACTCAATTCAGTTTCACTTGGAATCTCAACGAGACTAATCAAGCAAGTCATCAAAATATACTTGATACAAATTGCAACGCACCTCTAGGGTATCATAATTTTTGTCGATCAGTCCCAATCGTTCCAAAAATTGGACAGATTCTCCTTTCATTTGAGCCGGAGTCAGAGCTTTTTTCTGAAGAATTTGCCTAAAAATATTCCGTAGGTTAGCATTACTTTTCAGATATCTCATCAGTAGGAAAAAATGACTTTGAAATAGCTCTCGTCCCTGCAAGGCATCATCTAGAACCTTTTCTAGAGAATTTCCTTCTTGCAATTTTACCAAGATTAACTTAATTAAATAAGGATTACCTCCCACTAAGTTCATGACCTTGTTAACATCTGATAACGTCCAATTAATGCCATTAACTTGAGCGAAAGTGAGAACTTGTTCCGCATTAAAATCCGATAAACTAGCCACATAACCTACACCAATTAAGGGAGAGGCATAAAAATCGTAGTTGCTATAAAATTCCGTTGAATGAATAATAATTAAGCGTAGTTTCCGCCAAGGTGGGGAACGTCTTTCATGCCAACTTCTGAGAATACCACAAATTTCATTACCGAGGGTTTCAGTTTCCAAAATTGTATCAAATTTTTCAAAGACAAAAACCAGAGGATTAGCACTGGGTTGGAGAACATATTCCTCTAAATATCGTCGAGTTTTCTGGGCAGGAGTTCCGGGACGAGACCAAAATTTATCGAGAAGAGATTCGTTAATCTTTAATTCTTGGGTAATGGTACGACAAATCGACAGCAGCAAGTCTTCACAACTAAGGTCAATAGTGGCTTTTTCCTCCTCACAATCAATGATAACTGGTTGATAATTATCTTGTTTGAGATGATGGACTAACCAATTAACTAAACGGGTTTTGCCACTATTATGAGGTGCGCGAATTCTTAGCAACGATTGTTCTTGCTGAAGAACTTTGAGACAATTTTCCTCCAGAGGTGGACGTTTCACATAATCTTTAATATAGGTCTGGTAATCCTGTTGTTTTTCCTCATCTAAAGAGGAGAAAATAGCAGCAATTGCGGGAGATTGATGTTTACTTTTGTTTGCCCACTCTTGATCAAAGCTCCTTAGGTTAGTTAAAATATCATGACCGCGTTGCCAAAAAGTAATTTGAAAAGTACGAATTTTTCCTTGATTATTGAGACGATGATCTTCCAAAATACCTAAAAATTTTTCGTTAAGATATTCCGTCAAAGCATCCCGAATTTGCCATAACTCCAGCCTTTGACCACATTTTTCTGTCAGCATTTCTAAAGCATTAAGTTCGGCTTGAATTTTCAATTTTTTCTCATTAATCCAGCTAAATTTAATAGCCAGATTTTCACAATTATCCACCTCGTAGTTAGCAAACTTTAACAGAGCATTAAGCAGATATTTGGTTCTTTGCCTGGGAATATCCCCATAAGTAACTTTTCTAGACATGATCTCAAGTTTAGTAATTAAGGACTTTGTTGGTAATTGAGAAATTTAAGTAATGATTTGGTTAGGGAATAAAATCATCACAACCCAGAAGTGTTGAATGTTAAGATATTGAAGACCATGACCAAGTTATGTATTCGCTCTGATGATACCAAAAAGGACTGCTTATTGACTCCATTCTCAATAGTGAATATAATTGAGCATCAGTAAAATACTGGTTTTGTGAAGTTTTATTGCAGGATTCAACACTTCTGATCACAACCCTTTTGAGTCTTAGTTGATTAGCTAGGCAGAATTAAACTTAAAACAGTGAGTTTCCTCTCCTCCTTTTTGAGTGCAAGCTTTGATCTCTTGTTTAGCGGTGATGCTCAATCCGAATCGATTTTTAGGGGGTCTGGCAAGGTTTGATTCATTCTCCACAACGGGTTCTCTGCTATTTTATGAGTTTTTTTACTTACCCACTTGGACCTATTTGGCAGGCCCAGTGGTTGTGGCTGTTGACAGTCCAAGTATTTCCAAGTGGTAACATGAATTTCCCGTTATGGCAACGATAGCGGATTTTTCGGGACAACCTTGACCACATCTCTCAAAAAAATTTTCCGCAAAACCCCGAAGTTCCCCAAGGTTTTTCTCCACCCCCAAGTTACTCAAACTCCAGTCTGGGATAGCAATTGAGAGCAAGAAAAATTAGCCGTTGACTGTGGGTGTACCCACAATGGAATAATCAACCACAACAAGGTTCAGATTTTCTTAATAGTCTTTTTACCCTTGCTATGGCAGCACTTTGACCGCTATCTGCCTGGCTATTTTGTGCCGAATTAGACAATTCCACTGGATGACCGAGTATGACTAAAATTGCTGATATTGCCTACGTTACCTATCAACATCCGGATTTAGACCTGTGTGAACGTTTTTTGAGGGATTTTGGCCTGATTACCGCGGTTAAAACCGATACAGCCTTGTATATGCGAGGTAGAGGCAAAAAACAGTTTGTCTATGTCGTAGAATGGGGAAAAGAAGCTAAATTTGTCAGTTTTGCCCTAGAAGCGACATCAGAATCCGTTTTACATGAACTAGCCACTTTAGCCTCCGCTTCGACCGTGGAAACCCTGTTCACCCCTGGCGGTGGTCAGCGCATCAAAATTATTGACCCCAACGGTTTTAACCTAGAATTGGTCTATGGTATCGAGGAAGTGGAACCTTTGCCGATTCCCGAACCCTTGCAATGGAATCACGCTAGTCGGAAAACCCGTTTAGGTCGCACCCAAAGGCCGAAAAAAGAACCCGCACCTATTTTACGTCTAGGTCATCTAGCTATTGATGTCAAAGACTTTGAGGAAAGCTATCACTGGTATCAGCAGACTTTTGGCTTAAAAGCAACAGATTTAATTTATTACGGCCATCCCAGTTTACGAGTCGGGGGTTTTCTTCGTTGTCAACGGGGAGAGGAATGGGTTGATCATCACACCATCGCCATGTTACAAGGTTCTCACCCCAAAGTCCATCATACTGCCTTCGAGGTGCAAGATTTTGACTCTATTAAAATCGGCCACGATTGGTTACGAGAAAAAGGATGGACTCCTGTGTGGGGAATTGGTCGCCATTTGTTGGGAAGTCAAGTGTTTGACTATTGGCAAGATCCTTTCGGTAGCCTAATTGAACATTTTACCGATGGAGACCTTTTCGAGCAAACCACCGAGCCAGAACTGCACGCAGGTGGGTTAGATATTCTCTATCAATGGGGACCAGCGATTCCCGAAAGTTTTTTAGGTTAAACCGTTGAAAACGTCTTATAAAAGGGGTTAGATGATGAATATTGCTGAAATATTTCAAAAAAGACGCTCTACTCGTAAATTTCGCACCGATGCCATTCCCGAAGAAATTTTAGCCGAAATTTTTCGTTTAGGATTCCAAGCACCCTCTAGTTATAATTTGCAACCATGGCGATTTATTGTGGTTAGAGAACCAGAAAATAAGGCAAAATTGCGAGAATTCGGCTTTGAACAAGATAAATTGGTCGATGCACCCGTGGTTTTAATCTGTTGTGGCGATCGCCAAGTTAACCATCGTGGTTACATTAATCAAGTGATTGAGTTAGGAAAGCAAGAGGGGACGATTTCCGAAAAACGGGCCAAGTTCATGCACATGGCTATTCCGCCTTTTTTCCAATTTAAACCCTGTTATCAGTCTCCAGAAGCTTGGAGCAACCGACAAGTTATGATTGCGGTTACTTATCTCATGATAGCGGCGCAAAGCTTGGGGGTGGATAGTTGTCCCCTAGAAGGATTTGTGGCTAAACCCTTGCGCGAGTATTTCCAAATTCCCGATACGGTCGATGTCTGTTGTCTGTTGGCCCTGGGCTACGCTGATGAACCCTTGAGCGAGTATGGGGGCCGTTTTGGGACTCAGAAGCTCTGCTATGGCGAAATTTACGGAGAAACCTTTAATTTAAGCCTAAATCACCCCTAGAATTCCATTCGCCCCCCGTCACCAGAAACTTTTCCAGGTGCGAGAGGATTAAATCTTTGTCTTCGATTTCCTTTAATAATGAGGAGTGAAAATATGACTCTTTGTTTAGATAATAAGCTTAATTTGTCAGAAATAAGCAATTTAGTCGATGTTATTCGTTATCGCGCCCAATACCAACCCCAAAAAACTGCTTATACCTTTTTGGTCGATGGGGAAACCGAAGGAAAACGCCTTACCTACGGGGAATTATTTCGAGAAGCTCAAGCGATCGCGAATATTCTACAATCGATTCTATTACCGGGAGAACGAGTTTTATTAGCATACCCTTCGGGATTAGAGTTTATTACTGGGTTTTTCGGCTGTTTATTAGCAGGAGTAGTGGCAATTCCAGTTAATTTGCCCAAGAAAAACCAAAAGATGGCTCGCTTAACTTCTATTCTTAACAATTCGCAAGCAAGCTTACTTTTAAGCACACAATCGGAATTAGCCCAATTAAAAACACAACTAGATAGAGATATTCCCTTTCTAGCTACGGATAGCTTAATCGGCAAAAGTTTAGCCGAAGACCACCCCACTCAGATAAAAGCAGAGACCTTAGCCTTTTTACAATACACCTCTGGTTCCACGGGGACTCCCAAAGGAGTGATGGTCAATCACGAGAATCTTTTGAATAACCTCCGAGATATTGCTTCTGGAATATTAGATTTAGACGGGGAACAGGATGAAAAGAGTGTTATGGTGACATGGTTGCCAACTTTTCATGATATGGGGCTAATTTATGGCGTTTTACTGCCCTTTTATCGAGGATTTCCCTGTTATCTAATGTCCCCGGTTTCCTTTTTACAACGTCCCTTGGGTTGGTTAAATGCCATCAGCAAATACAGGGCCACCCACACTGCCGCCCCTAATTTTGCCTATAAACGTTGTCTTGACAAGATTAAAGAGGAACAGCTGGCGGATTTAGACTTAAGCAGTTGGAAAGTGGCTATAAATGGCGCAGAAACCGTCAGAATAGAAATTTTAAGCGAATTTGCTCGTAAATTTGCCCCCTGTGGTTTTGAGTTTGCCGCTTTTTGTCCGGGTTATGGTTTAGCCGAGGCCACCTTAAAAGTTGCTGCTGTCAGGAAAAATCAAGTTCCTCAAATCTGCTGGGTTGAAAAAGCCGCGTTAAACCGTCATCAAATCGTTTTTACGGAAAAAAGCCCAAATTCTCAATCCTTAGTCAGTTGTGGACAAACAGAAATCGACACAGAAATTGCCATTGTTAATCCTGAAACCTGTCACCGGTGTACCTCCCAGCAGGTGGGAGAAATTTGGGTGAAAGGCAAAACCGTTGCCCAAGGCTATTGGCAACATCCCGAAGCGACAGAAAAAACTTTTCAAGCAGTTATCGCCGATACCGGACAGGGTTTTTATTTGCGTACAGGGGATTTAGGTTTTATTCATCAGGGTCAACTATACATCACCGGACGCTTGAAAGACCTGATGATTATTCGCGGTGGTAACTACTATCCCCAGGATATCGAACAGACCGTAGAACAATGCTATCCCGACTTTTGCCCCAGTGGAACTGCCGCCTTTACCGTAGAAATCGAGGCAGAAGAAAAGTTAGTCCTAGTTCAAGAGGTGGAAAGAACGGCAATTCGCCGTTTTAACCAGCAAAAAGCCCTAGAAGCAGTTCGTCGAGCGGTTTTTCAAGAACACGAATTGCAAGTTTATGATATCGCTTTTATCAAACCCGCATCTCTGTCCAAAACTTCTAGCGGCAAAATTCAACGCCACGCTTGCCGTCAACAGTATTTAAACCAGCAACTTCCACTAATTTCATCCCCTATGCCGACGCTAACCCCCCCCCTCAGCAGTCACCCAGCTGACCCCACAACCGCTAGTCAAGAAAAAACCGAGCAAATCTTGACTTGGTTGCGAGATTACGCCAAAACTCGCATTAATTCCCATCTGATTGATGACCGTCGTTGTGTGCCGCCCTATATTGTCATGGATTTTGGCAATCAAGGACTGATGGGAATGCAGATTCCTGAGGAATACGGGGGAATAGCCCTTAATAATCGCAATTTTTTGCAGGTGATGGAACAATTAGCCGCCATTGATTTAACTCTGGCGACGATGGTCAGTCTCAATAACAGCTTAGGTATCCGTCCGCTGCTCAACTACGGGACTATTTCCCTCAAGCAAGAGTTATTACCTCTTTTAGCGACAGGAAGACAATTATCCTCCTTTGGCATGACGGAACCGGAAGCAGGATCGAATATCGGGGCAATTAGTACCGTTGCAGTGCCGGATGGCCGAGATAAATGGCGAATTCGCGGCCTTAAGCGTTGGAATGGTTCCGCTTGGGCCGGAATGATTAATGTTTTTGTCCGTTTGCTTGATTCGGAAGAACCGGGGAATAACGGTTTGACAGGTTTTCTTGTCCGTCAAGGTACCCCCGGTCTGCGTTTGGGACCTGAATCCCTAACTATGGGATTACGGGGAATTATGCAAAATGCCATCTATTTTGAGGATGTTTTAGTCACTAAAGAGCAATTGCTGGGAGAATTGGGCAATGGCACTGAACCCGCCGACGATGCTTTACTTTATGCCCGTTTAGGTATTGGCATGATTGGAGTTGGCGGCATGAAACGCTGTCTACAATTAATGTTACGTTATGCCAGCCGTCGTTCGATCGCTACCGGTAAATTGCTAGAAAGTCCGATTACTTTAGCCCGTTTTGACCATTTAACTGGGGCTACTGTGGCCTTGTCCAGTCTCTTAAAGTGTATCACCACCGCCTTAGACCAAAAAGTTGCCGTTCCCAGGGAAATGGCCGTTATTGCCAAGATTACGGGGGCTGATTACCTCTGGGAAGCGGCCGATAGTCTTGTTCAGATGCTCGGGGGTAGAGGTTACATGGAAACTAATCTTGCCCCGCAAATTCTCCGGGATGCCAGAGTTTTACGAATTGGCGAAGGTCCTAACGAGAGTTTGAAAATCTTTTTGGGCAAAAGTATCACCCATACGGACAAATTAGGCGAATTTCTGACAAAAGTTCTGGAAGCGCCCGAAATTGCCCTGCAACTCCACAGCACTGCCCAATCTATTAATCAGCGTTGTCTCCAGTCTAATCTCTGGGGTGATCGTTCTGCCGCCTTAGCTTGGGCTTATTCTTTAATCGGAGAATTGGGTTGTTACGCCGCTTTAGTAGCAACAACGGCGAAAATGGCCCAAATTCACCCCGGGGAAAAGTACAGTCATGCCCTAGCTTGGAGTCAATTGCAGTTTGATTTATGTGTGCAGAAAGCTCTCCGGGGAACACCCGAAGAAAACTTTGCTTCTTCGGTGGCGACTATCCGCGATCGTATCCTCGATTATACTCAATCTATTGATGATATCGAACAACGTCTAGACGGTTCCGATTATCAACTCGACGAGTTATTGATGTTGGAACCAGAAGCTAAACAGACTCATCCTCAAGCTGAAACTTCTCTGGTCGAAATTGCTAGTCAACCGCCGCAAGACCGAGTAAATATCCCCTCTAGTCCGAAAAAGTCCCTTCTTAGCCAACAAACTCCCGAAAAGGTGGAAATGTGGTTAGGTAATTGGTTACACCAGAAATTAAAGGTCAATCCAGCCACTATCCAAACCAGCCAGTCTTTTGCTGATTTTGGCTTAGATTCAATTTTTGCCGTGGAATTAGCCCAAGATCTTGCCGATTGGTCGGGAATTCCCGTCGAAGCCACCATTGTTTGGAATTATCCCACTATTGATAGTTTGGCAGAATATTTAGCTAACCAGATTAATCAAAGCAATACTGGGGCTGAATCGGCAAATAATCCCGAAAAAAGCGAAATTTTAGCAGTTTTACCCCAAATATCCGAAGAAGAAATCTCTGCCTTCTTTAGTTAATCGCTGGTGGGGATAGGATAGCTAATTTCCCTTGTCCTATCCCCCACCTCGGAGTCACGGGGACAATTGTGACTATGCCACTAAATTTTCCCATCCCGACAGTATAAAGGTTTTTCCTGCTTATCTGCGACTTTTTCCTAAGCATAACCTGAGATGAAAGTGACGTGACATAACAAGACAAGAGTTGTTAGGAAGATGAATCAACAAAAACAAGCTTTTTTAGAACAATACAAACACCTCGATGCAATGGTCAAAGCGCAAACCGAACCCATCGCTATTGTGGGTATGGGCTGTCGTTTTCCCGCAGGAGTCAATGATTCCGAAAGTTATTGGCAGTTATTGGTTAATGGCATCGATGCAGTAACAGAAATTCCTCTAGAACGTTGGAATATTGCCGATTATTATCACCAAGATGCCGATGTTCCGGGGAAAATGTATAGTCGGGACGGGGCATTTTTAGACAAAGTTGACGAATTTGACCCAGCTTTCTTCGGTATCTCACCTCGGGAAGCCGCCGCCATGGATCCGCAACAACGGTTACTGTTAGAAGTCTGTTGGGAATCCCTAGAAAATGCGGCTATTGCGCCAGAAAGTTTGATTAATAGTCAAACTGGCGTATTTATGGGCATTTTTCGCGATGATTATGCCCAATTGTGTTTTCATCAAGGCGTAGTCAATCACATTGATGCTTACAACAGTTTAGGAACCAGTCGCGCTATTGCCGTCGGCAGAATCTCTTATCTATTTGGGTTTCACGGTCCGACTCTGCAAATTGATACGGCCTGTTCCTCCTCCCTCTTGGCAGTACATTTGGCCTGTCAAAGTCTGCGCGGCCAAGAATGTAATCTCGCTTTAGCGGGGGGGGTAAATCTGATGTTAACCCCGGCCACTGCGATTAGTAATTGTAAGTTAAAAGCCGTTTCTCCCCAGGGTCGCAGTAAAACCTTTGATGCTTCGGCCGATGGTTATGGTCGGGGCGAAGGTTGCGGTGTCGTGGTCTTAAAACGTCTCAGTGATGCTCTCCGAGATGGCAATCTCATTTTCGCCCAAATTCGCGGTTCGGCTGTCAATCACGATGGAAAAAGTAATGGCTTAACCGCCCCCAATGGTCAGGCACAGGAAGCTTTACTCAGACAAGCCCTCGAAAGAGCGAAAATTCAACCTAAAGATCTGCAATACGTCGAAGTTCACGGTACAGGTACATCTTTAGGAGATCCCATCGAGGTTTTATCCTTAGGGAAAATTTATGGCCAGGGTCATAGTCAAGATAACCCCCTGATTTTGGGAACCGTGAAAACTAATATGGGGCATCTGGAAGGAGCCGCGGGGATTGCGGCGTTAATTAAGACAGTTTTACAGTTACAAAATCAGCAAATCGCCCCTAATCTTCATTTTAAGAACCCTAATCCCTATATTCCCTGGGAAAAGCTGCCGGTCAAAATCCCCACCACTCTTACCCCTTGGTTGGTCAGAGAAGGAGTCCGACGGGCTGGGGTGAGCGCTTTTGGGATGAGTGGTACTAACGTCCATTTAATCGTTGAGGAAAGCAATTTTGAGCGGCTTGGTGACGAAAAACCTCATTTAGAACGTCCTTGTCATTTAATTACCCTTTCGGCGAAAAGTGAGCCGGCCTTACGGGAATTAGCTCAACGCTACTACGATTTTTTAGGTCAAAATTCCCAGACGGTTATGGCAAATGTGGCCTATACCGCTAATACTGGGCGATCGCATTTTGAGCATCGTTTAGCTATTCCCTTTGTGGCTCAAAAACAGCTTGAGCAAGCTTTAAAAGACTTTATTAGGGGTGAAAATCGCTTTTCAGGTCAAAAAAGTCTTTTAACCTCGAAAAAAGCCCCTAAACTGGCTTTTATGTGTACGGGACAGGGTTCACAGTATCCCGGAATGGCTAGGGAACTCTACGAAACGCAACCGACTTTTCGCCAAACTTTAGAGAAATGTGACGAAATTTTACGGAGCTATGGGGTGAAATCCTTACTGCAAGTGTTATATGGGGACGAAAAAACCAGTCAGTTGATTAATCAGACTTTTTACAGTCAAATTACCCTATTTTCTCTGGAATATGCCCTCGCCCAACTCTGGTTATCTTGGGGGGTGAAACCCGATGCTCTCATCGGTCATAGTTTAGGGGAATATGTGGCCGCTTGTTTAGCGGGAGTCTTTAGCTTAGAAGACGGTTTGAAGTTAATTGCCCATCGGGGACGCTTAATGCAGACATTACCGAAAAACGGCATAATGGCGGCAATTTTTACCGATTCCGACACCGTCACCAATCATCTGAGGAAGATTAGGGGTATCTGTACCATTGCTGCGGTCAATAGTCGAGAAAATACGGTCATTTCTGGCGAAACTGAGGCTATTAACCATTTAATCACTAACTTTAATCAGAGAGGCATTGAAAGTCAGACTTTAGCGGTTTCCCATGCTTTCCATTCTCCCTTAATGACGGGTATGGTGGGGGAATTTGCCAAGATTGCCGAAACTATCACCTATCATTCTCCGCATCTTCCCCTTATTTCTAATCTGACTGGGGATGTTATCGATGCAGAGATAGCAACTTCCCAATATTGGGTCAATCATCTACTTTCTCCCGTAGAGTTTGCCCGGGGTATAGAAAGATTAGGAGAGTTAAATACGGAAATATTCCTAGAAATTGGCGCAAAAACCACCTTAATTAGCCTAGGTCAGCAAAATCTCCCTGAGCGAGGTCTCTGGTTAGCTAGTTTATCGCCAAAACAGTCGAATTGGGAAACCCTGCTCCAAAGTTTAGCGACCCTTTATGTAAAAGGGGTCAAAATTGACTGGAATGGATTCGACCTGGATTATTTACGCGAAAAAATCACCTTACCGACCTATCCCTTCCAAAGAAAACGCTATTGGTTAGATTACATTGATTCTCAGCTAAAAACCCCGACAGTAGCAGCTTTCCACCCTCTCCTACAGCAACCGCTGCATCTATTGGGGTCAAAGGATGTTCACTATCAATCCTCTCTTTCTCCGTGCTATCCCAGCTATCTGCAAGAACATCAAGTTTTTGGCCAGGTAGTTTTCCCGGCTGCGGCCTATCTAGAGATGATTATAGTAGCAGCTGGTCAACAATATCCCAATCAGCAGTTCACTATTGGTCAATTGAGTCTGAATCGACCCTTAATTTTCTCAGAAAACCAGAGTAAAAAGGTACAGTTAAGCTTACTAGCGGGGGGACAATTTCAGATTCTCAGTCTTGGGGAAGGGGAAGTTTCCCTACTGCATCTATCGGGTAATTTAACCAATGAAAACCAGGACTTACCCAGCTGCAATTGGACAGATATCCGCAACCGTTGTCACCAAAAAATCGAAATTGCACAGCATTATCAGGACTGTTCAAGTAAAGGAGTGAACTACGGGGAAAGTTTTCGAGTTATCCATGAACTTTACCGCAATCAGTCCGAAATTGTCGCAAAAATTCAACTTTCTTCCCATCTACTCTCGCAAGCGGTGGATTACCAGCTACATCCTGTCTTACTTGATGGTTGCTTTCACGCTATGTCGGCACTATTTCCCGCGGGGAATAGCACCTATCTTCCCACTAATATTGACCGATTGACCTTTTCGGGAGTTAAGGACACCTCTATATACTGTCATGGTCGCTTCAGCCATAGCAATTTGCAAAACGGCATCTTAATCGCTGATTTGACTATTTTCAGCGAATCAGGTCAATTAATTAGCCAAATTGACGGATTAACCTTTCAACAGGCCCGGCCAGAAACCCTCTTTTCCCAGACCAACGACCTCAATGATAGTTTATACGAAATTACTTGGCAAGCCACGGACTTGAGGGGAATTGATTGGACAGAAACAGGAGATTGGTTAATTTTTGCTGACAAAAAGGGAGTGGGGCAACAATTAGCCGAAAAATTGGTGCAACAAGGGCATAGATGCCAACTTATCACCGAAAACAATCGCCAGACTTGGCAATATTTCCTCAAAAAACCCTATCAAGGTCTAATTTATCTCTGGGGAATCGATGACGACCAAGCTTTAGAAAATAATCAAAACCTGGCCGCCACTCAAGAGCGAATTTGTGGAACTTTGCTGGAAATAGTGCAAGAACTAGGCAAAATAGAGGTTAATTACTCTCCTCGCCTCTATATTGTCACCCAATCGGCTCAATACATTCCTTCTCAGCCCACAGTGATTGCCCTTGCCCAAAGTTCCCTCTGGGGATTAGGACGGACTATTGCCCTAGAACACCCAGAATTGCGCTGTCTGTGTCTAGATGGAGATAAATTTCAGGATAGCCACACCTTAGCCCTAGAGGTGTTCCAATCTTTACAAAGTTCGGAGGAGGAAAATCAAATCGCTTGGCGGCAAGGCCGGAGCTATGTGGCTCGTTTAGGGCGATTTATCCCGAAATCGTCGCTAAAAAACCGAGAAATTGCCGAAAATGCCACCTATCTTATTAGTGGTGGTCTAGGCGCTTTAGGGCAGCAAGTGGCTAATTGGTTAAGGAAAAAAGGAGCAACATCCCTCGTCTTACTAAGTCGCCGGGGAATAACTCCAGAAACCCAACCAATTATAGACCAATGGCGACAAGAGGGAACCAATGTAGAAGTTTTTGCCGCCGACGTTAGCGACTTTGGCCAAATGCGTCGGGCTTTTGAGATAATCGAGCAACAGTTACCCCCCTTAAAAGGCATTATTCACACGGCCGGGGTGTTAGAGGATGCCAGCTTATCCAAACAGACTTGGGAGAAATTTGAGCGCGTCTTTTCCCCCAAAATACTCGGCGCTTGGAATTTGCATCTCCTCAGTCAAGAAGTGGATTTAGACTGGTTTATTAATTTTTCCTCGATGGCCTCGGTGTTAGGGTCTTCTGGACAGAGTAATTATGCTAGTGCTAATGCCTTTTTAGATAGTCTAGCCCATTATCGTCAAGCGCAAGGACTGCCGGCCCTGACTATTAATTGGGGACCCTGGGCAGAGGGTGGTATGGCCGAAAATTTAGGCGAAAAAGCGAAAAAAAGGCTAATTAAACAGGGTTTTACCCCTCTTGAGCCCCAAAAATGTTTGCATCTCCTCGAAACATTGCTGAAGACTTCTCGGACACAGGTAACTGTCGCTTCTCTCAATTGGAATAGCTTTTTTAACAGTTTCGAGAATCAAAAAATTCCACCTCTATTACAAGATTTCCAGAGTTTTTCAGCCCCAAAATTAACCCCAGACAATAATTTTATTGATGTCTTAAGGACAGTACAAATTGAGGAGCGTTTTGCGGCTTTGACTGCTCATGTTCAAGGGATTGTAGCGGAAATTATCGGTATTCCAGCTAGAGAATTTACCCAAGTTGACCAAGGTTTTTTTGAGTTGGGAATGGATTCTTTAATGACGGTGGAATTACGCAATCGTTTAGCCAAGGATTTAGGTAAATCTCTGGCGGCAACTATTACTTTTAAATACCCAACAGTGACCAGTTTGGTCGATTATCTGGTAGCTGAAGTTATTGACCTTGACTTTAGTTTAAAACCCTTAGCAATAGGAGCAAATCAAGATAACAATCTTGATCCCCTCAACGAAGAAGATTTATCCCTAGAAGAATTGTCCGATTTACTGCTACAGGAGTTAAATTCCTTAAGCTAGAAAAGCAGACCTCAAACCCTATCTAAATAACCTGTTTACCATGACACAAATACCTGCCAAAACTGATCAAATGAGCTTAATAAAAGATGCCTTAAATCAAATTAAGGTCTTAAAAACTAAGCTACATACCCTAGAAAAAGCTAAGAATGAACCAATTGCAATTATTGGTATGTCCTGTCGCTTTCCCCAGGGAGCTAATTCCCCGGAAACTTTTTGGGAATTATTGCAATCAGGAACCGATGCCATCAGCGAAATTCCGCCGCAACGCTGGAATATTGACAATTATTACGATCCTAAGCCCGATGCAAGGGGAAAAGTCTATACCCGTCACGGTGGCTTCTTAAATCAACCGATAGATCAATTTGACGCTGATTTTTTTGGTCTTTCTCCCCGGGAGGTGGCACAAATGGATCCGCAACAGCGATTACTGCTGGAACTAGCCTGGGAAGCTCTGGAAAATGCGGGAATATCACCCTTAAATCGGCGAGGAAGTCAAACGGGGGTATTTATCGGCATGATGACTCAAGATTACTCCCATTTTAGCCATCATCCCGATCTGATTGATGCCTATACGGGAACGGGAAATGCTAAAAGTGTAGCTTCGGGACGTTTATCCTATCTTTTTGGATTTCATGGCCCAACTTTAACGGTTGATACTGCTTGTGCCTCCTCTTTAGTCGCTGTTCATTTAGCTTGCCAAAGTTTACGCAATAACGAGTGTGAAGTTGCCCTAGCTGGGGGAGTCAACCTAATGTTAACTCCCTTCGTTACTATCATGGAATCCCGCGCCCAGATGTTGTCTCCTGACGGTCGTTGTAAAACCTTTGATAAAACAGCAAATGGCTATGTGCGGGGAGAAGGCGGCGGTATTATAGTTTTAAAGTCTTTATCTGCGGCTATTCGGGATAATAACTTGATTTTAGGACTAATTAAAGGTTCGGCCGTTAACCATGGCGGTATGAGTAGCGGTTTAACAGTTCCCAATCAACTTAGTCAAGAACAATTGATTCGTCAAGCTTTAAAAAATGCTCAGGTAAAGCCAGAGGACATTAGCTATATTGAAGCTCACGGAACTGGCACTTCTTTGGGCGATCCCATTGAATTAGGTGCATTATCGACGGTTTTTGCTAAAAATCCTCAACCTGTTTGGGTGGGTTCCGTCAAAACTAATATCGGCCATCTAGAAGCGGCCGCTGGTATTGCCGGACTGATGAAAGTTATTTTATGCTTGCAACATCGACAAATTGCCCCCCATCTCCACTTCCAGCAACCGACACCCCATCTAGACTGGGAAAATCAACCGCTGAAAGTTCCGACTAAAAACCGTGAATGGGTTAGTGAAAATTCTTCTCGTTTAGCTGGAGTTAGTTCTTTTGGGTTAAATGGCACTAATGCCCATATTATTCTCGAAGAATACTCTTACGAAGCTCAAACGACTGCGGCAGCTGATTTATCGCCCTATCTGTTCACCCTCTCAGCCAAGACAGAATCGGCTTTAATCAAACTAGCCCAAAAATACGCAAATTACCTAGAAAATGCCAACAATATTGCTTTAAGCTCTATTTGTGCTACTAGCAATCGCAGTCGCTCCCAATTACCCCATCGTTTCACCTGTATTGTCTCTAGTCACTGCCAACTTCAAGAAAAATTAACCGCTTTCGTTCAGGGTGAACCGAGTTCTTTTCGCCAAAAAAGTGAATTTAGTGGCAAAAATCGGGCAAAAATTGCCTTTCTCTTTCCGGGACAGGGTTCTCAATACCCAGGTATGGGAAGGGAACTATACCAATCCTATCCTCTATTTCGTCAAACACTCGATCGCTGTGCTGAGATTCTCCGTCAATATGGCGACTATTGCCTAACGGAGATTATTGACCAAGAAAATCATCTCAATCAAACTTTTTACAGCCAACCTGCCCTATTTGCTCTCGAATACGCCCTTTTTAAACTCTGGGAATCCTGGGGAATTACCCCCCATGGGGTCATGGGTCATAGTTTAGGGGAATATGTGGCCGCCTGTGTTGCTGGAGTCTTTAGTTTAGAAGATGCCTTAAAATTAGTCTTCTATCGGGCTAAATTGATGGATTCTGTGGGAAAAAGTGGCTCAATGGTCGTTATCTCCGCTAGTGAAGCTGAAATTAGTCCCTTAATTGTCCCCTATCAATCTCAGGTAGCTATTGCCGCTATTAATGGTCAGGATAATATTGTCCTCTCCGGTGCTGCAGAGACCATAGAAACCCTGGTAAAACAGCTTCAGGTCAAAAATCTGAAGATTACCCCGTTAAATGTCTCTCAAGCTTTTCATTCCCCTCTGATGGAGGAAATTTTAGACGAGTTCCGGCAAATTGCTGAAACCATCACCTATCATCCCCCCCAACGAGCCTTAATTTCTAACCTTAATGGCAACTTAGTCAATTTTGAGGTCACTACTGCCGATTATTGGTGTCGTCATCTCCGGTCTTCTGTTCGCTTTGCCGATGGGATAAAAACCTTACTGGACAACGGTTATGAGCTATTTGTCGAATGCGGCTCTCATCCCGTTTTATCGGCCATGGGCAGCCTACTGGATAAAAATTATTCTTGTCTTTGGTTGCCCAGTTTGCGTCGTCAAACCTCTGACCGACAACAAATCCTCGAGAGTGTCAGTCAGCTTTATCTGCGGGGATTCGCCCTGAATTGGCAAGAGATAACGGCCAATCAAGACAGTAAACCCTGTATCTTACCGACTTACAGCTTTGAAAGAAGTAGTTATTGGCTAAAAACAGGCGACTTGACCCCAGAAGAAGCGCAATTATTGCCTAAATTGTCGAAATATCTTCTAGAAACACCGCCGCAACCGCCAGAAGTTGTCAAAACCACCACCGCATCATCTTCTGGTCATCTCATTACCCTTGACTCTCTGTTGGCCACACCCGCCGAGAAACAGCTTAAACAACTAGAAACCTACATTATCGGTGTTTTAGAACAGATTACTGGTTTATCCATGGTCAAGCTACATACCAAGCAACCGCTCTCTAGTTTAGGCTTAGATTCTCTTATGTCCAGTCAATTACGACGTCAACTAGAGGAGGATTTAAAAATTATTGTTCCCGTGGAATACCTAACGGGATTGAGTATTGAGCAGTTTTTACCGCAAATATTCAACTTAATCACCCAAAACTCCCAACCTGCAACTAGCAACAAAACTCCTCTCCCCTCAAAACCGAAAAAACCAATCAGGACGACTAAAGCCGAAAATATCTCTAATGATCCGCAACTTTGGCTAATTCGCAAACAAGCTAATCCTAACGCCCGCATTCGTCTATTTTGTTTTCCCTACGCTGGTGGGGGTGCCTCCGTATTCCAAAATTGGCTGAATTACTGCCCCAAGCAAGTGGAATTTTGGGCGATTCAACTACCCGGACGCGAAACGCGTCTTCAGGAAACTGCGATTACATCGCTAAAATCCCTGATTAATCGTCTCATTCCGATTCTGACTCCCTATTTAGACCAACCTTATGCTTTTTTTGGTCATAGCATGGGTTCTTTAATCAGTTTTGAATTAACCAGAGAATTAGCTAAAACTCGGCAAAATCTACCCCAACATTTATTTATGTCTGGATTTCGAGCGCCTCACATTGTCAATCCTGATTTACCCATTCATCGTCTGGGAGATGAGCAATTTTTAACAGCTTTAGCTCATTTTCAAGGAACCCCAGAAACTCTCCTCAAAAATCCCGATTTAATGGCGGCTTTTTTGCCAATTTTACGGGCAGATTTCAAACTCCTAGAGACCTATTCTTATCAACAAGGTCAACCCTTAAATTGTCCTATTACCGTTTTTGGAGGCGACAACGATGCCAAGGTTTCTGCCGATCAATTACAACAATGGCAACTGCAAACCAATCAAGATTTTGTCCTGCATACCTTACCGGGAGGACATTTCTTTATCAATCAACATACGGAGAAAATTATGAAAATAGTTTGCCAAAGTTTACGAGAGTTTCCTGAACAAATGACTGCCTAATTAACCAATTATTCAAGGGAGAAAAATCATGACTTTAGATTACAAAGAGCAATACTGTATTATTGGGGCTGGTGCCGCAGGATTAGCGGCGGCTAGAGCCTTAAGCAAAGCCAAAATTCCCTTTAATGTTATCGAATCTGCTCAGGATGTTGGGGGTATTTGGATTTATGACCGTCCCGATAGTCCAATGTATAAAAATACACATCTAATTGGCCATAAAACCACACAACCTTTTTCCGATTTTCCCATGCCAAAAGATTACCCAGATTATCCCAATCATCGGTTAGTCTATGAATATCTTCGCAATTATGCCGCTCATTTCAATCTCTATGATTTCATGGAATTTAATCTCAGCGTGGAGAAAGTAAAAAAGGTGGGTAACTTTTGGGATGTCACCCTTAGCAACCAAGAAACCAGACGATACCGAGGGGTTTTAATCGCTAGTGGTTATCATAGTAAACCGAATATTCCTCAATTTTCTGGGCATTTTGACGGGGAAATTATCCATTCAAAAGATTATGATAATCCTGCTCAACTAAATGCTAAAAAAGTCCTAGTAGTTGGAGCGGGACAATCAGCCATGGATTTAGTCGTCGAAGCGGCTATTAATGGTAGTAAAACTTTCCATAGTACCCGCCGTGGCTTTCTCTGTATGCCGAAATTTTTGTTCGGTTTGCCCCCAGAATGGGTGATGATTAACACGCCAATCATGAATCTAATTCCAGCCCAAGAACACATGAAAATGATGGCTTTATTATCACCAATAGCTCTATTCTTACAAGGAGTTAATCTCAAAAAACTCAATATTCCTACAGACTGTAAAAGTAACGGTCTAATTATTCCCAATAGTGACCAACAAATCTATCGTTATTATGTGCATGGAGATGTCACCCATAAGCCTAATATCCAAGAATTAGACGGAAAGAAAGTTATTTTTGCCGATGGCAGTACAGAAGAAATTGATCTGATTATCTACGCCACTGGTTACAAAATTGAATTTTCTTTTATTGACAAATCTGATTTAAATTGGCAAGAAGGAACCACCCAGCCTAACCTCTATATGAATGTTTTTCACCCAGAGGAAAATAACCTGTTTGTCATCGGAATGGTTCATCCCACTGGCACCCACTGGCGAGTATTTGAAGAACAAAGTAATTTAGTGGCAGCTTATCTACAAGCTCAGGATAAAAAATCCCGGTTTGTCTATAAATTTGAAAAGCTAAAACGTCAAATTAGTTCCAATTTAAGCGCCGACAATAAACACCATAGCGGTACTCACTCCTTAGTGATTGACAAATTGGGTTATATACGCCAAGCCCAAGGATTAGCTCGCCGATTACTGGCTTAAATCTCCCACCATAATTCACCCCCTGAAATCCCTCTATCTTAACTCCAATGCCCTACATTATTGAGACAGCTACCGGTTTTCCAGAACATTACTATCCCCAAGAAGTTCTAGAAGTCAATATCAGAAATCATTGTGCTAATCTTCTTCAAGATTATTGCCTCAGAAATCAACTCGACTTCCAGGAACAAACCTTTTTTGATTTAGAACAAATTCATCGTTTTTTCAGTAATGTCAAAATTCAAGGGCGATACTTCACCATTCCCCTAGATGAATTCGATGCCGATAATCCTCCCGGAATCGCCCAACCCTTTCGTCAAATGGTCGATCTAACTATGGATTTAGTAACATCGACAGTAACTAATTTGCTGAAAAAAGCCGCTCTTTCTCCTAAAGAAATCTCCCTAGTTACCTCCGTTACTGTTCTTCCTTCCGTTCCTTCCCTAGAAAGTTTACTCCTCAATCGTCTAGATTTTTCCCTCGATATCAAGCGGCAAGCGTTATCGGGTGTCGGCTGTTTGGGGGGTGCCCAAGGATTAGCCAGAGTAAACGATTATCTGCAAGGACATCCCACCGAAGCAGCGATCTTGTTTACCACCGATCCCTCCTCTGGCCTTTGGCAAGGGTCAATTCATAGCGATTTAACGGAATTATTGGGACAATTACCCGAAGATCCGTCTCAATATAGCAATATCATTATGACCCTTGTGGTAGCGGCTTTATTTGGCGATGGAGTCGGTACTGTTCTCTTAGCGGGAGATGAACATCCCTTAGTCAAGCAAGGTAAAGCAAAACTGAAGATTATCGGCACTCAATCGCTGTTAATGCCCCATACAGAGCATTTAATGGCATTGCCTTTAACAGACTACGGTTTTCGCCAAATTCTTCGCCCAGAAGTCTCTGATTACGTCAAGGGTGGGGTGAGAAAAGCGGTGACATCTTTACTGGAAAAAACAGGAGTTTCCCTCGACGAAATTGTCTGTTGGATGGTGCATCCGGGGGGTCCAAAGATTCTCGATGCAATAGTTGAAGAATTCCAGTTAGAACCGGATGTTTTACAGGTTAGTTGGGATATTTTGGCAGAAATTGGCAATATTGCCTCTGCTACTATCCTCTGCATTCTCGATGAAACCCTCTCCCGTCCCCATCCTCCCACGGGTTCCTACGGATTAATAATTTCCATGGGGCCTGGATTTGCTCAAGAAGCCATTTTAGTTCAATTCTAAGGATATTTAAGGATGTTAAGCCAAATAGTTTTCATTGCCCTGATTAGTTACATTATTGTCCAACGAGTGCGCGTTACTCGTCTGAGTAAACAGAATATGGCCAAAGTCTTAGCGGAAGGTGGCAAACTGCATAGTTCTAATTATGTGGGATTCGTCAAGATTTTCCAATCTAGCTGGATGCTTTGCATGATCGGGGAAGTTTATCTGCTCAACAGACCTTTTATTCCAGCATTGGCTTTATTTTCCCTAATTACTACCTTTTTAGCTCAAAAGCTCCGCTATGCCTCCATTGAAGCATTAGGCGATCGCTGGATTCATAAGGTGGTCACGGTTCCCCAGACACCCGTGATCGACAATGGCATTTATCAATATATCCGTCATCCTAACTGGTGCGCCATGATCACGGAATTAGCGGTGGTTCCCCTGTTTCATACCGCTTATCTGACATCTATAGTCTTTAGTCTCCTGAATGCTTGGTTATTAATCCAACGCATTCCCGCTGAAGAAGAAGCTTTGAGTCAAGACACCAATTATCAAGCAGTTTTCGCCAATACTCCCCGTTTTATTCCTAGTTTTAGCGCAATTTTCTCTCGCAAACAGCAACCGCTTAAAAGTTAATTGCCACGGATAGCAGGGCCGGTTCCCTACGGCCCTTTAATTACCTCTCATACCTGAATTTCAAGGAGAAAAAAAATACTATGGACTCTCTAATTGTTTCCGAAAATATTATTAGCGACAATTTAACTGACGCTCTACAAGAATGGGAAAATTTATTAGGCTCCGAATATGTCAGCACCGATAACAAAAAACGCCTAGAAGCCGAGACCGCTACCTACGAAACCCATGCTAAAATCCCAGCAATTATTCGCCCGGGTAATCGTCAAGAAGTCCAAGAATGTCTAAAAATTGCTAATCGCTATCAAACCCCCGTCTATCCTATTAGTACAGGTAAAAATTGGGGTTATGGTTCGCGAGTTCCTAGCCGCACCAGTTCGGTTTTAATGGATTTGAGTCGATTAAATCAGATTTTGGATTATAATGAAACCCTAGCTTATGTAACTATTGAAGCGGGTGTTACTCAGCGACAACTCTACGATTTTTTGCAAAAAAATGGCAATAAATTATTAATGAGTGTCACTGGTTCGACTCCTGATTCTAGTATTATTGGCAATATTCTCGAACGAGGTGAAGCCAAAGGACCTTTAGGCGATCGCTTTAATCATGTCTGTGGAATGGAAGTAGTTTTGCCCACCGGTGAATGTGTTCATACGGGATTTAATCGCTTTGAAAACTCCCAAATAGGGGCGGTCAATCGTTGGGGAGTCGGTCCCTATTTTGATGGAATTTTTACCCAATCTAACCTGGGAATCGTCACCAAAATGACTTTTTGGTTAACCCCCTATCCTGAATATTTTCAGGCTTTTTTCTATAGCATCGATCAAGAAAATAAATTAGAGTTATTGATCGATAAACTACGTCAACTGAAAATGGCAGGGGTAATTAAAACGACCTTCCACATTAATAATAACTACCGAATGTTGTCCATTCAACAACAATATCCCTGGCAAGACTGCCAAGAAAAAACCCCTTTACCCCCCGATTTGTTAGAACAATTAAGTCATCAATGGGGCGGCGGTGTTTGGATAGGAGAAGGAGCTTTATATTCGGCTTCACCAGAACAGGGAAAAGTCGAAAGAAAACTAATTGAAAAAGCCTTGAAAGGAATTGTCAATAAACTTATGTTTTTTGATGAAAATAAGTTCAAAATGGCCAGCAAAATGAGTCCAATTTTTAAAGTATTTACTGGTGTAGAAATTAAGGACAAGGTGGATTTAATTTATCACAAAAATCCCCAACGAGGAATGATTACCGAAAAAGTGCTGAAAATGGCCTATTGGCGCAAAAAAACGCCTCCCACTGATAAGTTGGATTTAGATCTGGATGCCTGTGGCATGATTTGGTGTGTTCCCGCCGTTCCTTTTCTGGGAAATCATCTCAGAAATGCTCTCAATATTATCAGCAGCATCGCTCAAAAATATGGTTATGAACCTAATATCGGCATTAACTGTATTACCGAGCGCAATATCAACATCAATGCTGCCATTTTTTATGATCGATTGCTAGAGGGAGAAGACCAAAAAGCCTTAAATTGTCACGATGAAATGTTGGCAGAATTGATCAATCAAGGCTATTATCCCTACCGTCTTAGTACCCACTCTATGAATAGTTTACCCCTAGCCAAAGACGATTATAGTTGCTTAATCCAGAAAATTAAAGACAGCTTAGATCCCAATCACATTCTCTCACCCGGTCGCTACGAATTTCTTTAAATAAGCCTAACAATCTACTGCTAACTGCCCATCTCTACCCCAATTCTAATGACTTCTAGCACTTCTAGCAAATGGCAACATCTCCGAATAGATTATCTTCCGTATATCACTGGTTGGTTTGGTAACTTTATCGTTAATAATGCCCTTCTAACCATGCTAATCTATCGCTACGACCCTGGCATTCCCAATGACTATAACTTATCCATTTTATTGCCCTCTGCTTTAGTGGGGATAGCGATAATGATTAGCCGTATTGCTGGGGCTTTTGTGCAGCCAGTGATCGGTTATTTTTCCGATCGCTTTTGGAGTCCTTGGGGCAAAAGAAGACCATTTATACTGGCCAGTTTACTCCCTTTAATTGGTGGTTTTATCCTGTTGTTTAATCCCCCTAATAACTTAAATCAAACCACTTACTTTATTTATTTAGTCATCATGCTTTGGCTGTTTTATGTGGGTATGGCATCCTACCATGTTCCCTATTTAGCCTGGTTGCCCACTCTCGCTAAAAGCCCAGAAGGAAGGGTTAAATTATCAACTCAAATCGGAATTTTTGGTTTAGTTGGTGCCACAATTGGTGGGATTATTGCCCCTTGGTTAACTGATAGCTATGGCTTTCAGGGCATGGGGATTGCTATTAGTCTTATTGGGGTAATTACTCTAGCTATGCCCTTGCTAGAAAAAGAAGAATATACTCCTTCTAAGGGCAAATATCCTAACTTTAAAACCACCTTAACCGCGGCTTTTACTAATCGGACTTTTTGTATCTATATGATCACCATGATTTTGGCGTGGATGGTGATTAGTATTATCTCGGTGATTCCGACTTTTTTAGTAATTGCTCTCCTCAGACGAGAGGTAAGTTTTGCCGCCGTGATTAATACTATTATCGTGGGGAGTGCCTTGGCTGGATTTACCCTAGTTTTACCCTTAGCGCAAAAATATGGCAAAAAACTGGTTTTTCAAGGTTCTTTAATCTGGGTTGGCCTTGGTATGATTGCCATGGCCTGTGGTCGCTTTTGGTGGCAAGATTCTTTAATTCCTTGGTTAATCCTTTCGATCATCGCTAATTTAGCCCTAGCCAGCTTTTTTAGTCTGCCGAATGCCATGTTATCGGACATTATCGATCAAGATGCGGAGCAACAAGGAATGGGCCGAGAAGCAATATTTTTTGGAACCAGGGGTCTTCTAATTCAATTTAGCCAAGGTGCGGGGTCTTTTCTAACAGGATTAATCCTTTCTTTCGGGAAAACTCCTGATAACCCCTGGGGGGTACAAATTGCCTTTTTGTCCGCCGGTATATTATCCCTAGCAGCGGCTTTTGTCCTCCGGTCTTATGCCATAAAAAAATAGTTCTTTCCTCGCTAATCTGTTATTACTCTTGACTAAACCCTATTCATTTGGAACTAGATTATGACTTCCCCCAATCCCGTCACCAAACATCAAGAAACTGCCATCAAAAAACTGCGATTGCCCTGGCGATTAATTATTGCTGGTATCCTAGCAGCCACCTCGGTTTTTGCCTATCCTACCCTGCGTAATGTCCTCTTAGAAGACACCTCTGAATCCACCACCTCAGAAGAAACCGCTTCGTTAGCAATCGATAAGGGCAAGACGGCAGCCTTACCGGTGCGAACCTTAACTTTAACTCCTGTCACCCATCACCAAGAACCGCGCCGTTATACGGGTAATATTGTGGCTAAACGGACAAGTGAACTAGGATTTGAGCGTTCGGGACAATTAATTAGTTTATTGGTTCAAGAGGGTCAAGAGGTACGTCGAGGTACTTTAATTGCTACTCTAGATACAGGCAATTTAGAAGCACAAAAACAAGAACTCATCGCCCAGCGAGCGCAAGCCACGGCTAAACTGCAAGAATTACAAGCCGGTTCCAGGAAAGAAAGTATCGCCGCAGCCCAAGCAAAAGTCCGAGATCTCAGGGAACAATTAGCTTTAGCCGAATCTAAATACCAAAGACGGCTAGGATTGTATCAAGAAGGGGCAATTACTAGAGAACAACTCGAAGAAGTGCAAACCGATGTTAATGCCCAACAAGCGAGAATTGATCAAGCCCAAAGTGAATTAGATGAACTCAAAGCCGGTACTCGTCCCGAATTAATTTCTCTGCAAAAAGCCGTTATTGACCAATTCGATGCCCAACTGAAGAATATTAAATTAGAGATTGAGAAAAGCCAACTTAAAGCACCCTACGATGGCACTATTGCCCTCCTTCACGTCAATATTGGCACTGTTGTTTCTGCAAGTAATCCGATCGTTCGTTTGGTCGAAAGTAATCAACTGGAAGCGCGTATAGGGGTTCCCGTTGACCAGTCCGAAAAATTACCAATTGGGAGTAAACATCGTTTAAAAATTGGTGACAAAATAGTAACAGGACAAGTCACTTCAACCCTACCCCAAGTTGATCCGACTACCCGTACCGCCACGGTTATTTTAAGTTTAAATCAGACTCAAGGCCTGATTCCGGGGCAAGTGGTCAGCCTAGAACTATCTCAATCAGTTCCACAATCGGGCTATTGGTTGCCCACAGAAGCTTTAGTACAAGGCACGAGAGGATTATGGTCTTCCTATGTTCTAGGAGCAGCTAATCCCGATAATCCTCGACAATTTACCGTCAAACGCCAAGATTTAGAAGTTCTAGCGATTCAAGGCGATCGCTTGTTGGTGCGCGGGACGCTCACCTCCGGTGATCGAGTGATCGTCGAAGGGGTTCATCGCATCGTACCCGGGCAAATGGTGGAAATTTGGTAGTCAGTGGTCATTAATCAGCTTTATTATCCCTAATAATCTCCAATGAATAACTTATTTGAACGTAAACCTAGATTACTAATTCTTACCTTAATTCTGATTATTGTCTGGGGATTGTCTTCCTTTCAAATTTTGCCGCGCATGGAAGATCCCGAAACAATTAATCGAGGTGCCACCATTACCACCAATTTACCCGGTGCCAGTCCTTATCGGGTCGAATCCCTAGTGACCGAAAAAATTGAACAATCTCTCTCTAGCATCAAAGAAATTAGCCTGATTGAGTCCTCCTCAGAATTAGGGCGTTCCACGGTCAATATTGAACTTAAAGATGAAGTGACTGATGTGGATCCCGTCTGGTCACGCATTCGCGATCGGATTACCGATGTCATCCCGCAACTACCCCCAGAAGCCCAAAGACCCTTATACGAAGAAGGATATAGTCAAGCCTTTAGTTTATTGACTGCCATCCTTTGGGATCTAGATACCGCTCCTAATTACGCTATTTTACGCCGACTTGGCCAAGAACTGTTCGATGAATTAGAAGCCCTTTGGGGAACCGAAAGGGTCGAGTTAGTCGGGGTTCCGGCCGAGGAAATTTTAGTCGAAATTGATCCGGTGAAATTATCCTCCCTGGGCCTAACTGCCGTCGAAGTTGCCCAACAAATTCAAACCAGTGATGCCAAGGTCGCCGCCGGACAACTTCGCAGTAATCGCAATAATTTATTATTGGAAGTCGATACCAGTTTAGAATCACTCTCTCGGATTCGAGCAATTCCGATTCGTTACAGTAATGAGGGAAAATTTACCCGTTTAGGAGATATCGCCCTAGTTACCAAGGGAATTCAAGAACCACCGCCAGAACTAACTATTATTAACGGTAAACCGGCTATTGTGGTGGCGGCTATGATGGAATCGGGGCAACGCATAGACGAATGGACAACGGCAGCCCAGGCCAAGTTAGACCTGTTTCGACCCTCTCTCCCCCAAGGTGTTAGCCTCAAGATAATTTTTGCCCAAAATCGTTATGTGGCTAACCGACTCGATGGATTATTCAGCAACATGATCCTAGGGTTACTCTGTGTCATGGGGACAGCTTTTGTGATGATGGGATGGCAGTCCGCCTTGGTGGTAAGTGTATCCTTGCCCTTATCGATCCTGATGGTCTTTGCTGGTATGAATCTCTGGCAAATTCCCCTACATCAAATGTCGGTGACAGGAATTGTTATTGCTTTGGGACTTTTGATCGATAACGCTATTGTGATTGTCGATGAACTGCAAAAAGGACTACGGACCGGAATAGCTCACCAACATATTGTTGCTGAAACCGTTAAACATTTAGGGATTCCCCTCTTAGCTTCTACCCTAACCACGATTTTGTCTTTTATGCCGATCGCTCTTTTGCCAGGAGGCACTGGCGAATTCGTGCGTACTATCGCCCAAACAGTGATCTTAGCCTTGGTTAGTTCTCTAATTTTGTGCCTAACGATTATTCCTGTCCTCAGTTTACGTTTATATCAACTGACTCGTCGCTCCCACCAGACAAAAACCCATTGGTGGGATACGGGAATTAATTTACCGCTCCTAACGGGGTTGTATCGCCAAATTTTGAAGTTAATTCTCTATTTTCCCGTATTAGGTCTGGTTATTGGCTTGATTATCCCAATTACTGGCTTTGTTGTCGCCGGCACTCTCCCGGAAGAATTCTTTCCGCCGGCAGAACGAGATCAGTTAACCCTAGAAATCGAACTGGCCCCCACCACAACCCTAGAAGTAACTCAGGTAAAAGTGGCTCAAGCTGAAAAAATACTGCTAGATCATCGAGAAATTGCAGAAGTTCACTGGTTTTTAGGGCGTAATGCTCCCCCCTTCTACTATAATCTCTCCGATGGCGTCAAAGACTCTCCTAATTTTGCCCAAGCATTGATTCAACTTCGGCAAGTTTCTGATGATCCCCAATTGATCGAAACCTTACAAAAAGAATTGAGTCAAGCTCTACCGATGGCTAGGGTATTAGTCAGCCCCCTAGAACAGGGTCCACCGGTGGGGGCTCCGATCGAAATTAGGGTTTATGGCTCAGAATTGGAGATGTTAAGGAAAATTGGCGAGTCCTTACGGGAAGAACTGGCAAAAATACCCGAAATAACCTATTCTGTTGCTGATTTAAGTGAAATTCAAGCAAAATTAGCCTTAAAAATTAATGAAGAAAAAGCTCGACTGATTGGTTTGGATAATGCGGCGATCGCAAGTCAATTGGATAACCTTTTAGAAGGTTCTGTGGGTGGCTCGATTTTAGAAGCAACGGAAGAATTACCCGTACGAGTCCGAGTCGGTAATCGCGATCGCGAGCAACTGCCACAAATTGCCTCTTTAAATATTCTCGGTAATTCCGCCACTGCCGAACGGGCGAATATTTCCCTTTCCTCCGTGGCAGAATTTGATTTTCTCCCCGAATTAGCCACGATTCCTCGACGAAATGGCAAGCGAATTAATACGGTGAAGGCCTATGTTCAAGCTGATGCGATCGCTGCAACGGTTTTAGACGAATTTCGCCAAAACTTAGAATCGGGCAAATTTTCCCTTCCGCCAGGGTATCGGCTCGAATTTGGCGGAGAGGAAGAAGAAAGAGATACGGCTGTGGCTAATCTAATTGCTAGTGTGGGAGTCTTGGCGATTCTAATGCTATCAACCCTTGTTCTTTCTTTTAACTCCTTCCGTCTTGCTGCCCTAGTTACTGTCGTCGGTATTAGTTCGATTGGACTAGCCTTATTTTCCCTCTGGTTATTTGAATATCCCCTAGGATTCATGTCGATTTTAGGCACTATCGGCTTAGTTGGGGTTTCCGTTAATGATTCTATTGTCGTGGTAGCGGCTTTACAAGCTTTACCCCCCCATCTTCAACGCCAACGAAAGGCAATCCGGGAAGTGGTCATTGCTTCCACCCGTCACATTCTCACCACTACCTTAACCACCGTGACGGGATTTGTGCCATTATTTCTCTACGGCGGCGCTTTTTGGGAACCCCTCGCTATCTGTATTTCCATCGGGGTGATCGGAACCACCCTAAGCGCACTGGTATTTGTCCCGTCGGGATGGTACTATCTCGCTCAAGCCCAAAAGGTTTCCCCTCTGTCTGTTTCTGAGTAGCTTGATTAAATACCACTTTTGTAGAGACGTTGCCTAGCAACGTCTCTATTGATACTAAATCCGTTGAGTATAGGCTACATATCAGGACAGGCAATAGGCAATAGGGGCAATAGATAATCAGTCTTTAATAACCAGATTTAGTATGATTTGGGTAAAAATATCCTGAAAGTCCTCTCGGCTCCACCGCCCTGATCCGAGAAAATACGGAGAATTAGCTGGGTTAAATATAATCGAGTTTAAACAATAGATAAGTTTTTTAACAAGAGTAGTGTTAGATACTAATTAGCCGATGGACTGGGGTAGAATTGGAAAAACCAGTGCAACTGTTTTAGCCAAGCTACTTAACTGTGATGAAAATTAACTTGCTGTTCGGGTTATCTTCCCTTAAAAAATCGAAAAAAAACTTTACATAAACTCAAAGGAGGGCCTCGTAAATTGCTCATCTAAAAGCAGAGTGAGTTATCGGACAAAGTTTTTAGGTGCTTTTGTTGATTACTTCTTAACCACCATCTTAAAGTAAAAGAAGGGAGATGAAAGTTAATCAGTTACTAAGACTCTATGAACAAGGAGAGCGGGATTTTTTAGCCATTGACTTGATGAGTCTAGATCTACAACAAGTGACTCTAATCGCTGTCAATTTTGCTGCGGCCAATTTGCGCGGAACTAATTTGAGTCGCTCTTTTCTGACTAAATCAAATCTGCGGGGAGCGAGTTTGAATTGGGCGAATTTAACCTATGCCAAATTAAGTCAAGCGCAATTAGTGGAAGCGGACTTAACCAAAGCCAATCTCACTGGGGCCTTTATGGTACAGGCAAACCTGCGTAACTCGCGATTAAGTGGGGCGGATCTTTCCCATGCTAATCTCCGGGGAGCGAATTTATGCGGGGCGAATTTATGCGGGGCGAATTTATACTTAGTTAATCTCTTGGAGGCAACCCTAGATAAAGTCAATCTCAATTGGGCTAATTTGCAAGAAGCGCGATTAAGTGGCGCTAAATGTCGTCAGATTTCCGCAAGGGAAGCCAATTTTAGCGGCTCTTTTCTGAAAGAGGTGGACTTTCAGGGGGCCAATTTAGAAAGGGCTAATTTTAGCGAGGCACGTCTGACGGGTAGTGATTTACGCGGGGCCAATTTAGCGGGTGCTAATCTAGCGGGAGCGCGGTTACAAGAGGTAAATCTACAGGGAGCGGACTTGAGGGGTGCTAATTTGACGGGGACTTGTTTTGAGAGTGTCACTGGTTGGACAGAAATCGTCCAAGAAGATGATATTTTTCCCCTAGACTGGTTTCAGCCTCGTTTTGCCACTTAAAAGTCAATATATCTGTCGAAAGCCCTCCTTTTCCGAGCGATTAACGATTAGCTGGAGTGTTTAATCTTTGCTTAGGAATAGGGATTGGGGGAGCATTATTCGGTTCATCCTCGAAGGGTAAAGCAGGGGGGGGAGGAGGAGTGGTAGCACCGGGAGATGGTGTGGGATTAACAGCAGCGGGGGGACTTTTCGGGGTGACGACGGGTGCGGGAGAGCTAAAACCGAGGAGATCTTTGCCAAAGGGAAAAACATTTCTCCAGCGTTGAATATTGGGATGGCCAAACCAATCTTGACGGGATACCTTCACCGCGAGCAAAGGTGCGATCGCCCCTGATTTTTCCGCCGTTATTAATAAATCAATTTTATTAAGACCCTGTTGTTGATTAAAACGACTGATGATAGTTTTCTCTGCTAATTGCGATGCTCTAGTCAATAATCCTTCGTAGGATTCTCCCCTTTTAACTGTGATGGGAAGATTAACAGTGGATTGAGCAAAAACCACATCAACGGCGATAATTCCCGTCAGCAGCGTTAAAACAGTAATAGACTTGTACATAGGACAGACGGTTAAACAGTCACTCCCTGGTTAGGGTCGGGATCTTCCCTGTGAGAGTTCCCCGATCGCTTTCTTAAATTACCATGATCGATCTCTGGTCACAATGGAATTTTTTCGGTAGCATAATCGTCCTTAGTCCCTAGCAATAGGCAATAGGGGAATAATTAGGGCAGGCTGAATAAATCTAAAAACTTTGTTGGATAATATCTTTAGGCTTTTTCAAATCAAACAGTGCCGGCCATTGGAGTAATCGGGGGGAAAATTCAGGGACTTTTTTCCTGAACATGAGTAAAACCCCACACCCCACACCAACGCAAAACTTTTTTAGTATAACCTAATTGTATTTGGCCCCATCGACCAGAGGTTGTTAATTATGACACAAACTAGCGAAACCGTTACCTATTCTCTTGAATCTGTCCTAACAAGGATCGAGAGTAAAATCGACACTCTCCAAAGAGATGTTAATCAGAAAATTGACTCTCTCCAAAGAGATGTTAATCAAAAATTTGACAGTCTCCAAAGAGATGTGGATCAGAAAATCGACAATCTCCAAAGAGATATGGATCAAAAATTTGACAGTCTCCAAAAAGATGTTAATGATTTAAAGGTGGAAGTCACGGAAATCAAGGGAGATATTAAAACTCTTGATCAGAAATTTGAAACAATGGATAAACGACTGGAA
>SFBL01000077.1 GCA_007095785.1 Microcystis aeruginosa Ma_SC_T_19800800_S464 | reverse complement strand
GTATCCTAGCATTGTTCCCAGTATTATTACTACTAATACTATCCATAAAGGGTGTCTTTTTCCTTTATCTTTCCGAAAGTCCTTGACTTGTTTCAGTTTTTCTATTAAGCTCAACATATCTTTAAAAAGTTGGCGGTCACTTCTCATTTTACCTGATAGTGATCGCTTTTACTTTTGATATTCTGATGGGAGAATGAAACAGCCCTAGGGGATTGGGGGGTTGTCTCTTACCTTCAGTAATTGATAACTGATTAAGATTTCACTCCCAGATTAAAGAAAATCGTTCCCCGACGCACAGAATTATCACTACCTTGGCTGCTAATGGTAAGAGAACGCAGATTATTAAATAAAGGCTTAATCGATAATTCTAACACCCGCACGATCGGGAATTTTGCCTCGATTACTGGTTGCAATTGTCGCCAATCGATGTAAAAATAACCATCATTTTCCGCAGGTAACGCAGTAATTGCCTGTTGAAAGTTACCACTGCTTAAAATCGGGTTTTTCTGTGCAGATAAAGCTAACCCCATCGCTTCCACGGAACTAGCGATAATCTCATAATTATCGACTCTCGTATGCACTCCCGTCACGATCGTTTCTAGTTGCGCTTTTCCCCCTGGGACCGCCGTGGTTAACTTTGTCCAAGCTGTCACCGATCGATCGAGTAAAGGCAGATTAACCACATTATAGCCGCGACTGCGGGCCAACTCATCCAAATGCTCGATCGCACTGTCCACATCCACCCCTGTCACCCGTTCCCCTACAAAAACACTATCGGGTTCCATCCCCTTTGAACTAGGCACGAGAGCGAGGCTATATTCGCCTTTAACCCAGCTAAAAACGTCTTCAGGCAAATTTAAACCTAAAGGCGACTGGAAGCGGTTTAAGACCTGTGTTATTAATTCCTGTAGGGGACTATCTGCTTCTAACCCCTCCTCTACCTGAGTCCAAAAACGATTTAAATCGCGACTAGCAGCGACTAAAAGGCTATTTTCGCTGATAAAAGATAATGCTCCCACGGGACTAGATAAAATTGGTGCTTGGTTATCCTGTCCTAAGACCCCAATTAAGGCGGTTTGGGCGACTATTCCCCCGGATTTGAGCGTAAAAGCCGTGGCTAATCTTTGTTTCGCTTCGGGACTCTCCGGGACGGGTTGATTGGCGATCCAAGCCGATAACGGGGGTAAATTGCCGTAAACTATAGCTATACGCGGTTCGGTGATATTTTTTATTGCTTCTTGGTAATCGGGGCTATTTTTTAGGTTTAAATCCGGTACTTGCACGTTATTAAGTGCCTCGCGCAAAACCTTGATATTATTGGCAAAAAGCACCGTATCACCCACCACGGCACTAGCGAGAAAACGATTATTATCTCCTGCGGTCAAGGGACGTTGATAAATGAGGTTAATTCCCTTGTAGGTTTCAAAAACTAGGTCAAATTTGCCCGAAACTGCCTGTTTTGAGTAGGAAGCTTGCAGAAATTCCTTAGCACTTTCACTATTTTTACTTTGAATTGCTAAAAGATAACCTGGTTGGATACCATTATCGGTATCGCGATCGAAATCTAGGGAAGTAACAGCGAGGGTAATTTCCTCCCCTAACCAGGGTTTGATTTCCTTTTGATAATTCAATCCCGTTTTGCCGAGGAGACTTTTTTCTAAATCCTTAATTTCTTGGTGGGAACGTCGTCGATTAGCCGGTGTAGCGATTAATTGACCAAAAGACTCCAAACGTTCAGGATTGACCAGCAAGGATACCATAACTGGGGCCTGTTTCGGCACAAAAATCGCCGCCGCTGGTTCCCGCAGCACCCCACCTTTGAGCAAAGACAGAGGACTATCGGCGAGAATCCAAGCAAAACTGGCTGTAGCGACTCCTAGGAGAATGATTACCGTCGCACCTAAAATATAGAAAAACGATCGCAATTTCACAACCTTGCCCCGAGATGAACCATTAGCTATTTTAAGCCAGCAAATGACCCAAGAATTTCGATCGCTACAATTCTTACCAGACTGATAACCGATAACTCGCCACCGATAACTAATTTTTACCAGCCTTTTTCGGCTTGAGCGAGGACATAATTAGCTACAGCTTCGATATCTTCAGCGCTGAGACGACCACCGAAAGCAGGCATCGCACCCATACCTTTGGTAACTTGGGTAACGATAGCTTCAACGGAATCTTTGCCGTATTTAACTAAATCCTCTTTTTTCAGGGTTTTAGCGGCATTAACCACGTTTTTACCCCCCATGTGGCAGGAAGCGCAGTTAGCACTAAAAATCGAAGCCCCATCAGCTAAAGCGGGACGAGCCATACCGAATGTAACCACAGCCAAGAGCAAGCACAGGGAAATTAATAATCTTTTCACGATAGGTTCTCCTCTATTTCTCAAGAAATTCCCCAACCATGGTTAGAAAAAAACGGTTTTCTTGTCAAAAGACAAGCTGTCAAACTTCGTGTAGAATTGATCAATGGGACAGTTAAAAGCAAACTTTTACTTTTTTGTCAAAAGACAGGCTGTCAAACTTGTCATCTTCCCTCGTGTAAAGGATTAACAAGCATGAAAAAATTAGGTTTATTGGTCGCTACCGTGGTGCTAGTCCTCTCTAGCTTCTTCTTCAACACTGCCGCCGCTGCCGCGGAAACCTTCACGGTTAAGATGGGCGGTGATGCGGGTACACTACAATTTGATCCCCCCGCCCTCACTATTAAAGCAGGAGATACGGTGAAATGGGTCAATAACAAACTTTCTCCCCATAACATCGTTTTCGATAGCGCCAAAGTTCCCGAAGCCCAAGCCAGCAAATTATCCCACAAAGGTCTGGCTTTTTCCGCCGGGGAGTCCTTTGAAAGCACTTTCAGCGAACCGGGTACTTACACCTACTACTGCGAACCCCATCGCGGCGCCGGTATGGTGGGAACGATTACCGTTCAGTAATGATCCGATTTTAAGCAAAAATAACTCGCGGTTAACTGCCGCGGGTTATTTTTTGGGAATTATGAAGACTTTTCAGTTATCAGTAAACAGTAATCAGTAATCAGTGAGGTTCTTCAGTTTGTCTTATGCAACGGACAGGGTTATAAGGAATGAAACTCTTATAGAGAAAGACATTTGGCGATTTTTGTCAATTGTTTTTGAACTAGAACGAACTCATCAATTAAGTTTTTTGCCAGATAAGGATTTAGTCGATTTATGCCCCCCGAGCGAACCATACCAAGTTCAGTAATCAGTAAACAGTAATCAGTGAACTGAAAACTCGCATCTGATAACTGATAACTGATAACTGAAAGGGCTGTCTCCTGAAATATAAAGTCTCGATTACAAAAACTGACTTCTGAGCAATTCTCACCCCACCATAGAAACAGAAGCCCGTAGGAAAATCACCCATGAAAGAACACGATGTCGTTATAGTGGGCGGTGGGTTAGCAGGATGCCGCGCCGCCTTAGAAATCAAACGCCTCAACCCGACTATCGATGTTGCTGTCGTTGCCAAAACCCACCCGATTCGTTCCCACTCCGTCGCTGCCCAGGGAGGTATCGCCGCCGCCCTGCAAAACGTTGACCCCAAGGATAATCCCAAGGCCCACGCCTACGATACTGTCAAAGGGTCCGATTTTCTGGCTGACCAGGATGCGGTGGATATCCTCACCCAAGAAGCCCCCGAAGTTATCATCGAATTGGAACATCTAGGCGTGTTATTCTCCCGTCTCGAAGATGGACGCATTGCCCAAAGAGCCTTTGGCGGTCACAGCCATAACCGGGCCTGCTACGCCGCCGATAAAACTGGTCACGCCATGCTGCACGAATTAGTCAGCAATTTACGGCGTAATCAGGTGAAAATCTACGATGAATGGTACGTTTTGCGCCTTATCCTCGAAGAAGATACAGCTAAAGGGGTAGTAATGTACCAAATCGCCACCGGACAGTTAGAAATCCTCCGGGCAAAAGCAATTATGTTCGGGACGGGGGGCTATGGTCGCGTTTATAACACCACCTCCAACGATTTCGCCTGTACGGGAGACGGTTTAGCATTATCGGCAAAAGCGGGTATTCCCCTAGAAGACATGGAATTTGTCCAATTTCACCCCACGGGACTCTATCCCGTCGGTGTTTTAATCTCGGAAGCAGTCCGGGGTGAAGGCGCTTATTTAATCAATAGCGAAGGTCGTCGTTTTATGGAAGACTACGCCCCCTCGCGCATGGAATTGGCACCCCGGGACATCACTTCCCGGGCCATTACCCTAGAAATTCGCGCCGGCCGGGGGGTAAATCTGGACGGTAGCGCCGGGGGTCCCTTTGTCTATCTGGATTTACGCCATTTAGGTCGGGAAAAAATTATGAGTCGCATTCCCTTCTGTTGGGAGGAGGCCCACCGTCTCGTCGGTGTCGATGCGGTAGAGGAACCGATGCCTGTACGTCCTACAGTTCACTATTGTATGGGCGGCATTCCCGTTAATACCGATGGTCGCGTTCGCTTAAGTGCCGATACCCTCACGGAAGGCTTTTTCTCCGCCGGGGAATGTTCCTGTGTCTCCGTTCACGGGGCCAATCGTTTGGGCAGTAATTCCCTGTTAGAATGTGTGGTCTATGGGAGAAGAACCGGCAAATCGATCGCTAAATACGTCGAAAAACGCGCTTTTCCCGTCTTTAATCCCGATATTTACCTTCAGGATGCTAAAGAGCAAATCACCGCTCTATTGACCAAAAAAGGCACGATTCGCATCGGTCAACTACGTCAGCAATTCCAAGACTGTATGACCCAACATTGCGGCGTTTTTCGCACCGAAGCGACTATGCGCGAGGGAATTAAACAAATCGGCGATTTAAAGCGCAAATACGAGGATATTTACCTCGATGATAGGGGGGATTGCTGGAATACGGAACTAATCGAGGCCTGGGAATTACAAAGTCTCATGGTAGTGGGGGAAATTATCCTCACCTCTGCTCTCAATCGTCAAGAAAGCCGAGGGGCCCATTCCCGCGAGGATTTTCCCCAACGGGATGACCAAAATTTCCTTCAGCATACCCTCGCCTATTATTCCCCCGACCGCATCGATATCGACTATATGCCCGTAGTGATTCAGGATTTCACCCCCGTGGAACGTAAGTATTAACCTCTGGTCGGACGGTAAATGTAAAGTAATTTTACAAACTCCTTGGCATTTACCGAGATTTAGTTCTATACTAGACAAAGCAACGCGGGATAGAGCAGTCTGGTAGCTCGTCGGGCTCATAACCCGAAGGTCAGTGGTTCAAATCCGCTTCCCGCCATTACTTAAAAGCTAGTAGTTAACCCCGATTTGCCGTTAGGGAACATCGAACATTACCCGTTCAAGAGAGCGATTAGGGTCAATGTAAGATTGGCGAGAATGGAGACAAGTATTGTAAAGTTTCAATACAAATATAGTCAGATATAGTCAGGCATTGTAATATATAGACATAAAACTATCAGACTATGCAAAAAAAACAGGAATAAGTTATCGAACGGCTTGGAGGTGGTGGAAACAAGGGAATTTAACAGGTTATCAATTGCCTTCTGGTACAATTATCATAACGGATGACAACCATTCAAAACCCGACTTGATAGCTTGCATTTATGCAAGAGTTTCCAGC
>SFBL01000076.1 GCA_007095785.1 Microcystis aeruginosa Ma_SC_T_19800800_S464 | reverse complement strand
AGAAAAGACTTCAAATTCGGCCTTGAACGAGTAAAACTTTCTAGGAAATAAGGTGGAACATGAGATTTTTTCGACTTGTTCAAAGTGGCCGGAGGGCATTCGGACACTCAAAATGGACGGGTCGAAAGTGTCAGACTTAAGCAATTAAGCGTTTTTCGGTGAAGCGTCAACCCCGTTCAGCGACCACCCTAAAAAAGTGGCGTGGTGAGGAATCGCCGTCCGTTTTACGGCGGCGAGGATGTCAATAACACTACCCCCATTTTCTCAAAAAAAAAATCGACCCGCCTAGCGGCGGGAGACAAAGGGCAAAAAGGCAAAAGAGCAAAGGGTTAAAGTCCTGGGGAGACACACGCAACCCGAAAACCGATGTCGTAGCAGTGGCTGTCGGGGTAGCTCCTGTCGCGGATGGCAGAACGACAGAGATAAGGGTCGCCGTACCAAGAACCGCCGCGCAGACATTTTCGAGACTGAGAACGATTATCATTATCAATCCACGCCGTGCCATCATCCGGCGCTCCAGCATAGCTATCATGCCAATTGTCTTCGCACCACTCCCAAAGATTGCCACTCATGTCATATATTCCCCAACCATTGGGCTTTTTCTGTCCTACGGGATGAGTTGTGTTATTAGAATTTTCTCTATACCAAGCGTAATCTCCTAACTGATTATCATCATCACCGAAATAATAGCGAGTGGTTGTCCCCGCACGACAAGCATATTCCCATTCCGCTTCTGTGGGTAAGCGATAGGTTTTCCTGGTTATTTGACTCAATTTCTGACAAAAGGCTTGAGCATCGTTCCAACTAACCTGTTCTACCGGATTTTGGGGATTGTTTTTAAAGTGAGAGGGATTGGTTCCCATTACTGCTTGATATTGTGCTTGAGTAACGGGATATTTGCCAATGGCAAAACTGTTTACTTTAACTTGGTGTGGAGGCTTTTCATCATTACTTTCAGCAGAACCCATGAGAAATTTACCTGCTGGTAAGCTTACCATCTCTAGTCTTATCCCATTGGCTAGGTTTTCGGTAAATGAAGTTTTATTGCCTGGCGCTGTCTCTGGTTGAGTTTGGGGAAGAATAAGAGAGTCACCGACGACGGAGGTGCTAAAGTCCCCGACTCTCTCGATTACATGGTTGTTGATGCGTTGAATGGCGGTTTCCAGTTCGATTTCCTCGTCGGGGATTTCCACTTCTGTCCATTGCCATCCTTCCTGTTCGGCTCGCTCTAATGCGATCGCTAAACGGCCGCGCTTTTCTTCGCTGGTGACGAGGAAATTGAGCAAACTAGCCGATAGATTCTCGTTTTTGCGGAAAGATAGGGCCGATTCGGAACTGAGAATGTTCTGGACGAGGGATTCCACTTCGCTGACACTGCGGGACAGTTCCCCGTCAATGGTCACTACTCGATCGATCAAACCCTGAAACTGTCCGATAATTGGTTTTAGGTATTGTTCTAGATTAATGGCTACTTTGGCCATTTCGATCGCTTCTTTTTCCAGATTATCTAACTCGATCTGCAACTGATACACTTGTTTGTACCCGTTCAACTCGCCGATCATTTTCGAGAAAACCCGTTTTTGTGTATCCTGATCTTCGGCTAATTTCTGGATACTTTCGCTGATTAGGTCGATTTTCTTGAGCATAAGCAAGCTGGCGCGACCAACGAGAATCACGGTGCGGAAAATCTGCTGTTTCTGTAGTCTCAGGGTATCTCGCAGTTCGGCCGAGCCGATGCTATTCTCCAAAGATTGGCGTTTTCGCTCTGTTTCTGCCAATTTCTGGCATTTAACCGCCACAGCCTCCTTGATTTCCTCGGTGAGTGACAGGAAAAACCGCCGGTATTCATCTTTATGGTCGGTGAGAAATCTGATTAACTGGTTATAATCCCCAACTAATCTTTCCAATTCTTGAAAGGTTTCCTCGAAATCGAGGGGTTCTTCTTTTTTCCTCAATCCTAACCATGTATTGCGGATCCGTTTTCCGGTTTTAATCAGTTGCTGTCTTTCTTGAATCTGATCCTGCAAAACCAATAAATCGGGGCGATTTAGTTGGGGAAGTTGATAGGTTTTCCGATAAAGCTTGATTTTCGCTGTTTCTTCTGCCATCGCCGTGATCGCTGAGGGTGAGTTTTTTCTATTTTATGCCATTTTTCTTTATTCGTGGCGAGCATCTTTCTCCGAGGGTAAGAGCATCTCAATTAGGCTTGACAAAAGGCTCTCAGCACAGCAATGATATAGTTATTATCCATGGTCGCTTGTTTACTTTAATGACGAAAGCTGTGGCCGGAGCGAATCCGACAGGGATATTTCAATTATCAAGGGCGATCATTTTTTGGTGAGGAGAGGCACTAACTTTTCTGTCACCTGTAATGAAAAAGGGCGATTGCGGTTTTATTGTTTAAGATGGAGAAGTGGGAGGTTTGAGTAATGTCTTTAAAAAATTTAATTCAGGAAAAGCGCGAAAAAATCCTAGAAATTGCGGCGAATCATGGGGCTTTTAATGTCCGTTTATTTGGTTCGGTCGCTAGAGGTGAAGAAACAGAAAATAGTGATATTGATTTTTTAATTGATTATGATATAGAAAAAATTTCGTCTTGGTTTCCGGTCGGTTTAATTCATGATCTAGAAGATTTATTGGAGAGAAAAGTTGATGTTGTATCGGCTAAATCTTTACACGAGTTTATTAAGGAGCGTATTTTGGCAGAGGCAATAATGTTATGAAAGATGCCAGAATTTACTTGATTCATATTCGAGAATGTTTAACTCGAATTGAGAATTATACACAACAGGGACAAAATGATTTTATGAACAATATCTTGATTCAAGATGCTGTCCTTAGAAATTTAGAGGTTATGGGAGAATCCATTAAACAGTTACCAGAGGACTGGAAGGCTTCACAGCCGAATATTGAATGGGTAAAAATTGGCGACTTTAGAAATGTTTTAGCCCATGATTATCTACGAGTCGATCTTGATGTAGTTTGGACTATAATTGAGAATTATTTGCCCGGATTGGAAGAAGCGATTGATAGTATTTTTAATGAATTTTGGTAAGGCTTAGAACTTGACGAAGATAAAAATCGAGTCAGGGACGGCTCCTTAGTCCATTCTAATTGGCTTTTTTCCTAAGTTGTCAAATTCATCTAGTTTTCTAGAAATCTCGGCCAGAGGCGAAAAAATCAGGGACAATGATATAAATAGAGTTATCAACACAAGTAAAGCAATTATGACTGTAGCCACGACGAACGCCCGAGATATTTTCCGCTCCGCCTACGAAAACCGTTATACTTGGGATGAACAATTCCCCGGTTACACTGCTGATATTATCCTCACCCAAGGAGAGGAAGTCCATACGGGCAAAATTCAAGTTAATGCCGATTATAGTGTGGAAGTAACCGGCATTGATGACGAGAAAGTGCAAGAAAGTATCTATAATCAAATGCGCGACATCGTTACTCACCGCAAAAGAGGCAATTTTGATGCTTCCCACGGCAAAAACCAGTTTAATTTCGGGCAAGATGATCCCACCGGTGCGGTAGAAATTCTTGTCACCGGCGATGCGATGGGGTCTAATTATAAAGTCCGCGGCCAGGAAATCTGTCAAGTCAGTCGAGTCATGGGACCGATGGCTTTTACTATTAATACCGAGGAAAGTCTCGATACGGGAGAAGGTTATATTTCTATTCGCTATAATGCCATTTTCCGCAATGCTAAAACCGATGAATTAAAGGGAAAACGGGACTTTAAGGAAACCTACGAAAAAATCGGTAATTATTATTTACCCTCCTGTCAAGTGATTAACGCAATCGATGCGGGGGGCGAAAAATCCACCACAGAATTTACTTTTATCAATCTACAGCTTTTAGAATCTTAAGGGTTATCCCTGCCCAAAAAGCGTTAGGATCGAAGTAACTACACTCTAATAAATCTCTGACCAAAAGCTGATTATGTCTTTAACACTGACTCCCAATAACGTCGAACAAGTCTTAGATGAAATGCGCCCCTACCTGATGGCGGATGGTGGTAACGTGGAATTAGTCGAAATCGACGGACCAGTCGTCAAACTGCGTCTTCAAGGTGCTTGCGGTTCCTGTCCCAGTTCCACCATGACCCTGAAAATGGGCATCGAACGCCGTCTCCGGGAAATGATTCCCGAAATTGCCGAAGTTGAACAAGCTTTCTAAATCTTGGGTTAATTAATTCTCACCAGCGCCCGATTGACTAAGTTAAATTAGCGATCGGGCATAATATTAACTATATATTTTTTTTCTACAAGATTGATAAAACTACAGAATTAATTAAGGTAAAAAGTATCTTTTTTAGCCGATTAACAGGCAAATTAAGCATTAACATATAATTGAAAATTTTTATTAAAACTCAAAAACTATGACAGAAAATATCCCCACCATTGTGGTCATGCACGGCGACCAAACTGGAGAAGAACTATTACTAGAAGCCCTGAGAGTATTACAACCCTCGATAATTCGTCAACCGCTTAACTTTGCCGATTTTGATCTTAGTTTAGCCCAGCGTCGCCAAAGTAACAATCAAGTGGTTCATGAGGCCGCCGAAGCGACTCTCAAAACCGGATTAGCCCTGAAAGCTGCTACTATCACCCCAGAAATTAAAGGAGATGTGGGCAGTCCTAACGCTATTTTAAGAGAAGCAATGAATTCTCAGGTAATTCTCCGCATTGGTCGCCGTATCCCCGGTATTCGTCCGATTGGGGGCGTTTACTCTCCCATTGCCATTGTCCGCATGGCCGTTGACGATGCCTACGGGGCCAAAGAATGGCGAGAAACCACCGCCACCGGCGATGAAATTGCCTATCGCACCTCGCGCATTTCTAGGGCTACCAGTCGCGCTGTGGCCGAGTTTACCTTTCAACAGGCCAAAAAAACTGGGGCGCGGGTATTTGGCGGCCCAAAATTCACCGTCAGTGCCACCTACGAAGGGATGTTTAAAGAGGAATTAGACGCAGCAGCCCAAAGACATCCGGAAGTACGTTATCAACCCCTGTTAATTGATGCAACTTTTGCCCTACTTTTACAAACCGACGGCGAAGCTTTGGTGATTCCGGCACTTAATCGCGATGGCGATTTATTATCGGATTTTGTCTTGCAACTCTATGGCAGTATTGCCGGGGCCGAAAGTTTAGTTTTGGGATTTGATGAGGAGACCTTAGCAGTTAAAACTATTATGGCAGAAGCTCCCCACGGCACAGCCCCCGCTTTAGAGGGCAAAAATATCGCTAATCCCATGGCGATGATTTTAGCCTCGGCAGCTTTGTTAGGTTATATCGAAACTAGCGAGGCGCGTCAAGCTTCTCGGGCAATTTATGAAAGTGTCTTTGAAACTATTCACGAGGGCAAAAAAACCCCCGATTTAGGGGGCCAAATGACCATGAGTGAGTTTACCGATGAGGTGATTCGTCGCGTGGTCAGTAAGTTAGAGGTTTGGTCTGCTTTGGGGTAAGCTGCTGGCACACCGGTTAAGACTGGACTGGGGAAGGGGGAAAAAGCCGTAAGATTGCCTATTCCCTAATACCGAAAGCTTCTTACCTCACTATTCAGATAACCGCGATATTGCCGCTAATAGTTAAGCCAACTTAAAGGCATCTCGCCAACACCAGCGCAACAGGGTAAAAGCTATTAAACCTTTAACCACTTCTAGAAACCAGTAACCAATCTGCAAAGACATCATTTCTCCCGACATTCCTGACGCGGTAACAGGAGCTAGTAAACCCATGGCGCTCAGATTGGGAGTGAGAAAATAGGTGTAAATTAGGGTGATTACTAAGAGAACACCGGCGAATAGAAGCGATCGATGTTCGGGGAGATGGATTAAGGTATGATAGCGGTGGAAGACAACAAAGCTGCACAGCACAATCGCCGCACAAACTAATTCCAGATGGTTAAAAATGCCAAATAGCAAGTAACCAGCACTGGCAAAGCCATTTTGTGTCATCATACCAGCTACGGATAAGCTGGGGAGAATGATTAAATCGATGACGAGACTGGCACTTAACCAGAAACCGAGAACAACCATGGCTAGGGTTGTCCAATTAAACCAAGACCGATAACGCTCCACAAAAGTTTTCATTAGGCTTGCTCCTCCTTGCCTTTCTAACTTAATTGTAAAGAGCGTTCGCCAATATTTTGGTCAGTTTTTCGGTAATTCTTAGCAATTCTTAGCAATTCTTAGCAATTCTTAGGAGAGCAACCAAGCAATACCCCTCTTACCTCTAGATTTGGCTACCCGCTCGGGGCAGAATTGTAAAGATTTATCAACAAGTGTTTATAAAAACCTTTAAATATTGACCAAGCTAACGATTCTAGACTTACCCTAAAACAATAACTGACTATCTACGGGTTTACTGTTATGGATAAGGATTTTCGTAACTATCGCATGGTTTGCACCCTCACCTTCGGAGATATTTACGGACAAATAATCGTTTGGTTAATCGTTATTTTTCTTACTCTGGCTTCCACTCTAGCTCTTTGGAGTAGCACTAGACAAATTTTCGCCCTCGCTACCGTGGGGTTAGTCGTCGTCCTCTCTTTGCCTTTTTTACTCTTTGCTTTCGTTACTACCCTCCTTAATCATATTGAATTCGTTCCCATCGAAACGGAAACCAATATTCGTCGTGGTCCTGTACCAGGAGTTAGCGGCAGCCGTGTACCCGCAGCCGGCTAAATCCCCAATAAATAATCTAGAGACGTTATCAGCAACGTCTCTAGCAGTTTTTGCCCTTGTTTGTGTCGGGGTTTCTCGTTCGAGATTTTTGTAAATTATTGTAAATTTAACTTGTTTTAAAACACTTTTTCTGGTATAGATTATCCAAAGAAAAATAGATGAAAGGGGGAAATCGTCAAGAGAATAATCTTGTTTGCTGCCTGATCCCGGTCAATGATAAATTTTTAAATACCTAGTCTTTTACATTTTCCCAACTCTCGGAGTGATCCCCGATGTTAAAAAATCTCTTTGGTGGCAAAAAATCTGACTTTTACCTAGAACTAAAAGAAACTGATGGTGAACAAAAAGCGACAGCAACCACGGCAGCAGCCGCCCCTGTTGTGGAAGCGCCCGCCGCTGCTGTGGAGTCTGCTGCCGCCCCTGTAGCCGAGAAAAAAGCCCAAAAAACTTCTATTAAGAAAGAAAAGCAAGTAAAAGAAACTCCAGCTGCTCCTGTGAGCGCACCGGCACCCGTAGCCGCTACTAACGGTAAAGTAGAGCCGCAAGAAGTGGAATTTGCGACAAAATACCTGATTACTCCTAGTCTGTCTCGCCGTCGCCCCGGTCCAAGTTTGAATGGTTTCAAAGACATGGCACGCAAGGCAAAACTACCTGCTAACCGCGGCTAAATCCCCCCGTATTGGTTTCTCAATAAAAAAAAAGGAGAGCTTTCTTTGACTCTCCTTTTTCATCAGGGTGCATCTACTGACTCAAGTTTAGCAGAGAGTTTTTTTGAGGTTGGTTATTTAGGTTACTCCCCAGAGTATTTTGGGGATAATTATTACCCGTCTTCTTGGGTAAGTTTTAAAACCTAGAACTAGGTTGACTGGTGGACGGGTGCAAAATCAGTCTTCATATCTTGATTTTTGCAACGCCATTAGGGGTTAACTTTCGCCGCTCGGATTAGCCAACCGATTACCCCACCCGTAACACCACTGAGGATCGAACTGATCGAAGCGGTGATCACCACTACTCCGATCTGTTTCCAGTTTTTCAATTCTCCGACTTTTTCGGCGAGATCGGTGGTTTTCCCCGCCGCATTCTCTATAACTTTAACTCGATCGCTTAAACCCTCTATCTTCGCGTCTAGGGTTCGGATATCGCCTTTAATTTCCGACTGCCCTAACTCTAAATTCTTCTGTCCGTTTTCCATGGTGGTTAGTCGGTTTTCCATGGTGGTTAGTCGGTTTTCGATCGCCTTCTGTCCGTTGGCAATGCCGATAATTAAATCCTCCAATCTTTTTAAATCTTTTTCAGTGGCGGCTGTCATCAGTTAAACTCCTCTTAGTTGAATTTTTCTTGCCCCGATTCGATACTTTATTGATTGCGGATAACTTTCTCATCGGAAATTTTGGGTCTGAAACCCCGCCGTTCTAGGTTTGCTTTACGTTAGAATTAAAAGGCCAGTCTCGAAAACCAAGTGGACGGCGCAGCACCTTGAAAACTCGGCTTAGGGGGTTCCGACCAGAAAAGCTTGGCCGGGTAAAAAGTCGCGCGCAA